>CAKMMH010000048.1 GCA_927798255.1 uncultured bacterium
AACTATGGCATTATACAAAGTGGTTTTGTACAAAAGCTATTGGATTCATACCATTTTTATTATGTTTGTACGGAATATATGTAAGTATTATTAAAAATTTCAAACAAGAAATTTTTAAATCTTCTATTAATAAACATTTAATAACATTATTTTTCCCATTTCTTTTTATTTTATTAATGATTTTCCAAAAAGCAAATTTTGAAAGAAATATGTTAATGGCGCTTCCTTTTCTTTGTATTTTTGCAAGTATTGGATTAATAAAAACACTAGAATTTATTACAAGAAAAAATGAGAATAATACTTTGCTATTAAAAATAATAATTCCACTTTTTATTTTTTTATTTTTCATTCAACCTTTATTTCAAACATTAATATCGGAGAAAAAAGTATTAAGTATTAAAGATACAAGAAGTGATGTAAGTGCTTGGGTAAGAAAAAATAACAGTTTAAATTATAATATATTTACAAGTGGACAATTAGAACTTGAGCCTGATATTTTTAAATACACTAATATTGGAAGAATTGATGAAAAGACACCATTTAGTGCATTATATAATAAAGGTGGCAATTATGTAATTTTACCCAAATATATAAAAAATAATGAGCAACAACTTTATAAAAAAATATTATCATTTAAAGGGCAAAAGAAAGATCCAAATAACAGACTTTATCTAAATCCTAATATTATAATTTATAAACAAATCCCAATTACTGATTTAGATATAAGTAAATTAAAAGAAATTGCAAATGAAACACCAACTAATTTTAAAGTTATTCAAAACAAAAATTATAATAAACTTTATTGTGATACAAATGATAACCAAGAATGTTGGTTAACATCAAAAATTAACAAAATTAGTGTAAAAAACATTGCCACTTCTGAAAAAATATTAAAAATTTCTTACCTGTCTCCATGGGAAAATCAGAAAGTTTGGATTG
Organism: uncultured bacterium; assembly: GCA_927798255.1. Classification (GTDB taxonomy): domain Bacteria; phylum Bdellovibrionota_C; class UBA2361; order UBA2361; family CAKMMH01; genus CAKMMH01. Next base: position 940 of record CAKMMH010000048.1, read on the forward strand.
TATTAAATGATACGCTTAAAGAAATTTCTTGTGATAATTTAGAACCATGGAATGGTATTTGCGAAAAAGAAATAACTTTACCAAAAGATAAAATCAGATCGGGATATATTTATATTATAATCGATAAATTAATATCTCCTAAACTTGCACATTTTAGTAGTGATGAAAGATTATTAGGGATTATAATTAAATAATATTATTTTTAACTATTTAAAATAATAATATTCATATATTATAAATACTTAAGGTTTGGAGAAATCGCATAAATGACAAACTTAGATAGAAAGTGAGGTTAAGTTACAGTTATGAATTGTGATTTTGATGTTCGAAACAAGATCTTACATATAATAAGAGGTAAGGGGGAGCGAGGAGATATAACATTGTTTATCACCGAGCAAATTGCCAACCCTACCGACATGCGAGATATCATCCTTTTAATAGAGTTAGAAGACTCAATGAATAAGGAAAAAGAGGCAATTATTAAGTTAATTTGTCAAGATTTCTCGAAAATTGTAAGAGCTATTGGGTTTAAATTTGAATCTAGTGGTGTTTTTTATACCTTTAAAAAATCCTCTCTTAAGAGTGCCAAGAAGGCTATCAAGAATTACCCCGAATTCATGGTTTTTTTGAAGCAGATATAACAAACTATAAAAAGGTGCTTGGTTTACAATAACCATGCGCCTTTTTTAATTTACACATATTAAAAAAGTGCTACTTATAGCCAATAAAAAATATTAGCATCAAAATAGCACTTTCAAAGACAATAAACTAAAAAGGAAAAAGACAACTTGTTTATACATGTAATCTTTTGTTATAAAATAATTAATATTTCACTATTTGTAAAGCTTTTTTTATAAAACCACACATAAGTATAAAATATATCTTATTGTTTTTTATTAACTGTTTATTTTTTACTTGCTTTATTTGTAGTTTTTTTACTAGTAGTCTTTTTGGAAGTAGACTTTTTAGTAGATGATTTTTTAGTAATAGTTTTTTTAGCTTTTTTGGGACTTTCTACATTTTCATCCCCTTCCTCCTCATTTTCCATACTTGCAAGCTTCACAGCACGTGCTTGTAAAAGAGTTATTGCATCATCTAAAGTTACTTCATCAATATTGTAACCTTTTGGAATAGAAGCATTTATTTTTCCATTTGTTACATAAGGCCCAAAAGCACCTGATTTTAAATAAATAAATTCTTCTGATACCTGGTCTTTCCCTAGCTCTTTATTTAATGTTTTACGAGCCACCCCTCTTCCTCTTTTTTTTGGCTCCCTTAAAAGTTTTATAGCTTCATCTAATGTAATTTCAATTGGTGAAATATCAACTAAACTTCTAGTTTCTTTTCCTGCTTGAATATAAGGTCCAAACTTTCCATTTGCCACCACTATATCTTCATTATTATCCGGAAATTTACCAAGAGTTTTAGGAAGCTCTAAAAGTTTTAAAGCTATATCAAGTGTTACATCATCTGGTTTCATATTTGGAAGTAAAGATACCATTTTTGGCTCTTCTTCATTTTCACCAAGTTGAACATAAGGACCAAAACGTCCAGTCTTCACATAAATATTCTTATCCCCATCACCTTTTCCCAAAGATACAGGACCTTTCTTTGCAATTTCTAAAAGCTCTTTTGCTTTTTCTAAAGTTAGCTCATCTGGGCACATCATATCAGGAAGCGCAGCAGTGTTTCCTTCACCATCACTTAAAAATGGTCCAAACTTTCCAATTCTTACCTCTAGTGTTTTATCACCATCTTTCCCAATATAAATGCCACAAGCAAGTTTCGGGTCTATTGTTTCTTCACCCTTTTTAACTAATTCATCTAAACCCAAGTGACTATTTCCAAAATAAAAATCTTTTAAATAAGAAATATTATTTTTCTCACCTCTTGCTATTGCATCAAGATCATCTTCAAGGTGTGCTGTAAATTTATAATCCACTAGTTCGCTAAAATCTTTTTCCATTAAATTTGTAACAGCCATTGCAAGAAATGTAGGAACAAGCGCATTTTGTTTTTTAAACGCATAGGTTCTTGAAAGCACAACATCAACAACCGTTGCCCAAGTACTTGGTCTTCCTATCCCTTTACTTTCAAGCTCCTTAATTAAGCTTCCTTCTGTGTATCTATTTGGTGGTTGTGTTTCGTGAGAAAGTGTTAATAATGATTTAATTTCTAACTCCTCACCTTCTTTCATATTAGGAAGAAGCGAATCCTCATCACCTTGATTTAATTCCGTATCCTCATCAATGTAAGCTCTTAAATACCCTTTAAATTTAATTATTTTTCCAACAGCCTTAAATGTAGCATTATCACATTTTAAAGTTACATTTACTCTTTCACCAAATGAATCTTTCATTTGAGAAGCAAGTGTTCTTTTTAAAATCATATCATAAAGTTTAGATGCCTCGATACCTAACTTTGCCCTAACTTCACTAGTTGGAGTAAATATGGCACCTGCTGGTCTTATAGCTTCATGTGCTTCTTGAGCATTTTTAACTTGTGTTTTGTAAATTCTAGTCGTATCTGATAAATATTCTACCCCAAATTCATCTTTTATTAATTTTTGACAAGCATTTAGTGCTTCATCTGATAAATTTGTAGAGTCAGTTCTCATGTATGTAATAAATCCATTTTCATACAAAGTTTGTGCAACTTGCATTGTCATTCTTGCGGTAAATCTTAATTTTCTATTTGCCTCTTGTTGAAGACTTGATGTAACAAATGGAGCTTGTGGTTTAGTTACAAAATCTTTTTTAGAAATCGATTCCACAAAAACCTTACTTTTTTCAAGTTTAGCTTTTAGTTCATTTGCTTTTTCTCTATTTAATAAAATAGCATCACTATTTTTTAATAAAGATCCTGTTATTGGGTCAAAATCTTTACTTTCTGCAACTTTTTTACCATCAACTGTACTTAGAACCCCCTCAAATGTTTCGTTACTTCCTATTTTTGAGAAATCTCCTTTTAAATCAGAATAACTTGCAGATTTAAAATTTATACGCTCTCTTTCTCTTTCCACAAGCAATCTTATAGCAACACTTTGTACCCGTCCCGCACTTAAACGAGGTATCATTTTTTTCCAAAGAAGTGGTGATACGGTGTAACCAAACAGTCTATCAATAAAACGTCTAGTTTCTTGAGCTTTTACAAGATTATCATCAATTGTCCTTGCATTACTTAAGGAATCATTTATAGCTTTTTTAGTAATTTCATGAAAAACCAATCTTTTAACAGGAATTTTTGGCTTTAATACATTTAATAAATGCCAACTTATAGATTCCCCCTCTCGGTCTTCATCAGTTGCTAGCAATAAATCACTTGCTTCTTTTACTAATTTTTTAAGCTCTGTAACTTTTTTCTTTTTATTACTTGGGATTACATATATAGGTTCAAAATCTTTATTAACATTTATACCAAGTCTTGACCATTTCTCTTTTTTTACATCTTCTGGTATTTCACTAGCACTATTTGGCAAATCTCTAATATGACCAAAAGAAGCCTCTACTACATAATCATTACCTAAGAACTGCCTTATTGTTTTTGCTTTTGTTGGCGACTCAACTATTACTAGCGTTTTTGACATAATAAAAATAACCCTTAAATCTAAAAATCCAGAAATTACTATAATAATTTAAATATTAACTTTTACATATACTATTGATACAAGTGATATAATATAGTGATCTTTTAAAAACATGCAATAAGATTAAAAGGATTGTTCTTGAAAATAAAAACATATAACCTAAAAATTGTTATATATTTTAACCTTTGTTAACAACTTATCTAAAACATGTTAATAACACACGTAACATATTTAAATATATAACTTTATTTCAATACAAAAAGTTACTTTTTAACATAATTATCAACATAATTCACATACTTTTCCACAGGTTAAGTTAAAAACTTTTATAATTTCATTATTTTTTAAAAAATCTAATATGTTTTTATTTACACCACTAATAAAAACTTGCTCTGTTTTTTCAAAAATACTAGTTATAAGCATCTCTCGTCTAGAATCATCAAGCTCAGAGTCCATATCATCTAAAAGTACAACTAAAGATTCATTTAACTTACTTTCTAATAGTTTTAGTACTCCTAATTTTAGTGATAATACTATACTTCTTGCTTGTCCTTGAGAAGCATACTTTTTAGAGTCTTTATCACCTAAAAAAACAAGCAAATCATCTCTATGAATTCCCACAAGAGATTTTTTAAACATTATCTCTTGTGATAAATAATTATTATATTTAATGAGTAAAGCATCTTTTGATACTTCATTTTGAAAATTATTTTTTAATACTAAATTTAAACTATCATCATTTGGCGCTATTTGAGAATAAATTTCTTTTGCGTATTCTTCCAATTTTTGCAAAAACTCAATGCGTTTTTGTTGTATAAAAAAACCACAATCCGCTAATATTCTATTCCATGGTAAAATTTGTTCTTTTGAAGCACCTTGATGTAAAAGGATAGTCTTATTTTTTAAAGCCTTTTTATATTGTAAAAGATAGTTTAAATAAATAGGTTCATAATCACTAATATGTTTATCTAAAAATTTTCTTCTTAGTTCTGATGCACCTCTTATCATTAAAAGATCATTTGGTGTAAAACAAATACAAATAAGATTTTTTATAAAATTACTTAATGATTTTTCTTCATTATGATTAATAAAAAGTTTCTTTCCTTGGTCTCTAAAAAAAGAAATCCCAATATTTTTTAAACTTACATTATCTTTTATATCAGCAAAGACAGATGCTTCTCTTTCTTGAAACGAAATAAAATCTTCCCTATTAGATTGTCTAAAAGACTTAGTGATAGATAAAAGATATATTGCTTCTAATAAATTAGTTTTCCCTTCACCATTATTTCCATAAATTAAATTTAACCTATTTGAAAATTTTATATCTTGATTCTTCAAATTTCTAAATTGGTATAAAAATAATTTATCAACAATCATTATTTATAAAATAAACATAGGATTAATTTGAGATAACACGCATCGGCATCAAATAAGCAATACTTGATTCATCATTTTTAGAGTATATTTTCATTGGTTTTAATTTACCATACACTTCAAAAATTATTGTTTCATCACCTATATTTGATACTAAATCAAGTAAATATTTTGGATTAAAACCTAAATCTAATGGTTCGTCTTGATAATTAACTTCAATTTCATCTTTAGCTTCACCTATACCAGGATTATTACTTGTCATAACTAAACAGTTATTTTCAAAATGGAAAATCATTTTTTTATCTTTTTCAGAATTCATAAGACTCATTCTTCTTAATGAATTAATTATTACATTTGTATTTAATTCTATTTTTACCGAATCTCCATGTGGTATAGCATATGTATAATCAGGGTATTTTGCATCTATTAAGCGTATACCTATTTTTTGATTTTTCGTTTCAACAACAATTAACGAATCTGTAATATCGAAAAGAATTTCTTCATCACCTAACTCTTCTAAAATTTTCTTTAATTCGAAAACACCCTTCTTAGGAATAATAACTTCATCTTTTAAACAAGGAATATCTATTTCTCTTGTTGCTATTGCAAGTCTATGACCATCTGTTGCTACTGCATTTATAAAATCTTCTGATTCACTTGACTCTTGTTTAATTCTTTTTAAACAAACACCATTTAAACTCCATCTTGTTTCATCATTTGATACTGCAAATGAGGTACTATTAAACATACCTAATAAAACACTTGCTTGTATTTTATATTTTGCTTCTATTTCATTTGTTGGAAAACTTGGAAAAGATTCTGAGCTAATACATAAAATTTTTAGTGACGCTTTTGCTGATGTTATAGATAAAATTTCACCATCACCTAACTCTAATAAAACATCTTCTTCTGGAAGTTCTTTTATAATATCTGAAAAAACTTTAGCATTAACAGTTGTACTTCCTTCTTCCAAAACAGTTGCTTTTACTTTTGAAATTAAAGTTATTTCCATATCAGATGAAGACACTATAAGTGTATCGCCTTTTGCATCAAGTAAAGCATTTTGTAAAATTGGCATAGTTGATTTTTTTTCAACAATATTCTGACTCGTTTGCATTACTTTATTGATATCTTGTTTTTGAACAACTAATTTCATGTGTAATCCTTTTTTTAAAACAAAATTATGTAGATAATTTAACAAATTAAATAAAAAAATAAAAGAAAAAGGATAAAATTAATCAACAAAGTTATTAACACATGTTTATAACTTTGTTAACATATTAAAAATAAAATATAATATAAATAAAAAAACTAACACAAAAAACTAAAATTTATTCAAGCTAACATATTATTTACAATATTGTAAACATTTTAATAACATTAATTATTTAATAAAATAAACAAATTAAATATGTTTTAAACATATCGATAAAAATATTATTAGTAACTATCAACAATTATTACACAAAAATATCACAACTTGTTTATAAAATTATTTATAAGAAAATCTTTTATAATAAATTTTTATCCTATAAATTACGGCGTATTTATCGGTATAAAAATAAAATAATAAATAATTTGATATATATTCAACAAAAAAAAGTATAAATAAAGTTCACATAATTATCAACATATTTATCAACACTGTGAATAACTTATCTAACATATTAATAACAAATATTATTTACTGTTATTTTTTTTGTTAAAAACAGTTTAAAATATGTTATTAAAAAAATAATTAACATTAGTAAACTTTTTATTAACTATCTTTTTAACAAATAATAAACAATAAATATATAATATAAACAAATAGTTAATCAACTTATTAACTTTTATGTGATTATTTATCAACAAATTGTTTATAAATAAATTCACAGATAATGTATTGATTTTATTTAAAATTTACTAACATTTCTTTTCTTATTACTATATAAAATTATATATTTAGTATTTGTTATAGTAGGTACATTGATTTTTTGTTGATAACATAATTAATTAATTAAATTTATTAAAAATTTTGTGTTGAAAAATAGTTAGTTTAAGATAGGAAAACTTTGATTTTTATCAACAAAATTTATGAATTATAAACATGCTGCTTTTTTTATCAACAAAATTCCATGAGTTTTAACCATCTTTTACAAACCTTTTACCATAATTATTAACAGTAATAATAATAACAAACTAGTTTAATAAACGCTTCTCGATATCATTAATCATTATTTGAACTTCAGGATCGTTTTCTAATTTCTTTGATACTACATTTGTGGCATGTATAACGCTTGAATGATCACGACCACCAAATTTAGCACCTATTTCTGGATAAGAACTAGTGGTGTGCTTTCTACAAAGATACATTGCGATATGTCTTGGAAACGATAAATTTCTTGTCCTTCTTTTTGATATAATATCAGAAGGTTTTATGTTAAAATGATGCGCTACAGCACTTTTTATATCTTCGACTGTAATATTTATCTTTTTAGGTTTGTAAAGATATTGGAAAATATTTTCAACTAATTCAATATTTATTGGAACTTGTTGTAAACTACTTACAGCATGAAGTCTTGTTAAAGCTCCTTCTAATTCTCTTACATTTGAAAATATGTGTTCTGCAATCCAGTGAGCAACATCCTCATCTAAATGAATGTTCTCGTTTTCAGCTTTTCTATTTAAAATAGCGACTCTTGTTTCAAAATCTGGAACTTGAATATCTGTGATAAGTCCCCAAGAGAATCTTGTTAATAATCTTTCTTCTATTCCTGGGATATCTCTTGGCATCTTATCAGATGTCATTACTATTTGATGCCTTGAATTATATAATACATTAAATGTATTAAAAAATTCTTCTTGTGTTCTATCTTTTCCTAAAAGAAACTGAATATCATCTATTAATAGAACATTAACATTTCTAATTCTTTCTTTAAAATCTTTTATTTTGTCAAACGTAATACCATAAACAACATAATTAACAAATTGTTCTGATGTTAAATATACTACTTCATAATCTGGGTGATTTGCTAAAACTTCATTCCCAATAGCATGAAGTAAGTGAGTCTTACCTAGACCACTTCCACCATAAATAAATAATGGGTTATAAACTTCACCAGGTCTTTCTGCTACACATTTTGCAGCACCGTGACATAAAGCACTATTATTTCCGACAATAAAATTTGAGAAGGTATAGTTACGATTTATAGTATTAACCCCTATTTTCTCGTGGTAGTAATTGGTGTATTGCTTATTTATGACATTATTACTTGTGTTTAATGTTTGATAATTTGTGCTTTTATTACGAATAAGATTGTTAGGTACTACAAAAGATTGTGAGCTTTGGTTGTTATTGGCATTTAATTCATTTGGTAAATTTTGAGGAATTTCTCGTTCAATATTTGTGTTTTGGTAGTTATAATTTTGAATATCAATATTTGCAGGTCTTTTAATAACGGTAATTGGAGGTTGTTCTTTTTTTATATTAGGATTTTCTACAAATCTTAAAATAACATCATAACCTAAAATATCATTTAAATTACTAGTAATTAAATACTTAAAATGTTGGTCAACATATTTGGAAATAAACTTACTTTGAGTGTAAATTATAGCTGTTTTTTGATTTTCATCAAAATCTTCAATTACTAAATTTTCAATATATGATTTAAAAACTTGAGGGTTTAGCTGTTTTTGAAGTTTAATTAAACATCGATCCCATGCTTCTATAAAAGACGAAGATATTGTTTTAATAATATTATCTGTCATTTAAATCCTATACTTTATGAATTAAATACATTATTTAAAAGTTATTAACATTGTTGACAATCTGTGAATATCTTTAAAATTATAACTATATAAGCGGGTTATAGTAAATATCCACAAAGCATTAAATAGTATTAAACAAGTTTATTCACAATTTTACAAGTATTATGATAAAAATTTTAAAAAAAACAGTGTAACTCATTATAAATAAAAAAATAAAAATAAATACTAGTGGATTTTTAATAAATATTATATCTTTTATATTAAGCTGTTTTTTATTGTTTTTTTTATAAAGCTGGGTATTTTAGTTTATAAAAAATACATCAAAAAATTTAGTACATGTTTTTAGTATGTATTTAAAGTAATATTTATCAAAAACTTTATTAATAGGGGGCTTTTATCGTTTGCACTTTTGTTATCTATAAAGTGCAGATATTGCGTAGTGTGAGAAGGGATATATAGTATTTTTTATAAGAAATAAATAGGTTTATGAATAAGTTACTAGATCATCATTATACATATTTTTCAGGGATTTTAGAGCCTGATAAGGCAAAGATTGTTACAGCAATTATATTAGGCGTTATCTTATATATAATTGGTTGTATTTTAAGAATAAAATTAAATAGTAATTCGAAACTAGAAAAAGACGTTGTTCCTT
>CAKMMH010000049.1 GCA_927798255.1 uncultured bacterium
TTTTTCTAGAAGTTAAAAGTAATGTGTTTCCTGGCACTTGCTTAAAGACACAAGAAACAGATTTTAAAATTTTAGATAAAGAAAAAGGACCTTTAAAAATTATATTTAAAGATAATTTAAATTTTATAATGGAGAAATATAATGAATAAACAGAATGAACAAGATTTAAGATTTATGTTAGATGCTACAGAAAATGTGACAATCGGCCCACTAAATACTGAGTTCTTGGCAAAACCAATATCAATTCTTGAACCTAAAGAACCAATACTTGTTAAAGAGGATACTTTAATAAAAGATATAATCCCATTATTTCAAACTCATAAATGTGAAGCTGTATTTATAACAAATATTGATGAAAAATTAGTGGGAATATACACAGAAAGAGATTTAGTGTTAAAGAGTTTAAAAGATAAAGATTTTGAAAATAATGAAGTTTCTTTATATATGACAAAAGATGTTTTAAGTGGAAAAATGGATCATACAATAGCTTATGTTTTAAATATATTATCGGACGGAGGTTTTAAGCAATTTCCAATAATTGATGATAATGGCTATCCTATTGCACATATCACATTAAGAAATATTTTGGATTATATTGTAAAAGAAAGCATAAAACCTTTACTCGATGTAAGTATACCAAAAGTTAATAATTAGTATTTAAATAAAAGTTAATCTTTTTTCTTAAATATTTGGCACACTGGTTGTTCAGCAAATAAAGTTTCAGGTATATTTGCTAATAATTTAGCTTCTTCTTTAGGTACTGAAATTTCACATATATAATGCCTACCCAAAAAATCATTTGCTTCATTTAAACCACTAAGAGGTATACCTAGTGATAGGGTAGATGATGAATATATAGGAGTTGATAATTTCTTTCCTGTATCTTGACATATCCCATGGGGACAAATAATGCTATGAATAGGCGTACTAAGCTCGTTTAGCATATCAGCAAGAAAATTTAAATTATCATCTTTGTATGCATTGTTATCAAATGTTCCCATAAGAACATTATCAGAACTTTGGAATAATTCATTTAAACTATCTTCATTTTCTTTAGGATCAATAACTAAAAGTTCTAATCCTAAGGCAGAGACTGCCTCTGCCTGAAGCTGAAAATCTTTTGATAGAGTACCTAGTTCTTTTTGTGGAATGATAATAGTAGAATTTGTTCCAGCATTGTAAAGTCGTCTTGCAGCTGCTAATGCAAGTGAGCCAGCAAAATTATCTTTTGCAATGATGCCAATCTTTCCACCTTCTGCAGATAGTCCTAGATGAGATCTTATAACCATTGCAAGACTAAATGATGCAGACTCAATGATTTGAATTGAACTTACATAATATTTTTCATTTAATGTTTTTAGCAAGTCGGTAAATGCAGTAAATGTAATACCACCAAATTGATTTTGATATTTGTCTTGAAATAAGTATTTAAAATCACTCATAAAGTTAAAGTTTATTTTACTTTTGTTTGTTTTGCAATAGGGGAAGATGATTAAAATCAGTAATCCGCTATTAACTACCTGCTACTAGGAAACTAGAGTCCCGATACCGAAATCTGATAGCTGTTCCGGCTTTTGATTTTCGCATTTAAGCTACCAGCACCTGCTACCCAAAGCTCGTTTCTACTTTAAATCTTAGCATTAGAAGAAAATGGCTCATTAAAAAAATTTTTGAGACTTTTTCTCTTGGTGCGTAGTATTTCTGTATTCAGCAGAAAGCTGATTGCAAAATGCAAAGAGCAGTTACCTAATTATAACTTATGTCTCATTAACTCTACCCAACGAAGTCTTCTATAAGAATCTCTTTTAGTAATATCTCCAGGATTTAACCCCGCAATACATGAAACCAAATATATACTTCCCTCGGTAATAGCTCTTAAAGGATCTTGAAAAGAAAAACCATTACAAAAATAAACTTCTGTTCTTATTACTGCAGGAAGTTCATCCCACATTGGAAGTTTCTCTAATATTTTAAATGTTTTTAAAGATTCATCTAACGTACAATTTTTAGGTGCTACGATAATAGTGTGAGGATTTAGTTCTCTTATTTCGTCCCAAGAAATTTCTTTACCTATATTATTAGGTTCTGTTATTACATTTTTTGCACATACATTAGAGATTAAATCATTTACCCACATTCCATAACATTCAAGTGGTTCTATACTTTTTAAAACTAAGACTCTTTTGTTTTTTATTCTTTCGTAAAAACCGTCAGTAAGACTCTTTAGTTGACCTTCATTTCTTTTTACAATTTGCAATGCCTGAGATTTTCTTCCTAGTAATTCTCCAATTTCATTTATTGAATCAAGGATTTTTTTAACGGAATTATATTCAAATAAATAAATGTCTTTTTCAAAATTAATGATAGAGCGAATATAAGAAATAGATTCTTTAACTTCTTTTGAGTTTTTTTCTTTTACGGCCATAAAAAGTGCATCGCAATTAGTTTTATTTAAATTATTAAATAAAATATTATTCTCGATTGATAGTGGAAGTGATAGTAATTTATTATGTTTATTTAATTTATTATCAGAATTTCGATTTTGAGCGATAATTTGAATTTCATTTTGATTATCAATTTGATCTTCATTTTCTTCATTGTTTTGCACTTCAAAAGATTCTGGAATACCTACAAGATTACTCTCGTAGCCTAACGCCTTGATTATCCTACATAAATAATTTTCAGTGGCTGCAATTTTCATAATATTTTTTCCATTTTTTGATGCTTTTTTACTTTAAAAGTCATCTTATATACTGATTAGATGATTTACTAATACTAATTTTATTCAAAAATTTTAAAATTTGCTATTAAAAATTTTAATTATGAAAAAATATAATATGAAAACAAAGATACTAGGTCTATTATTTTTAGTTTTTTTAACATCTTGTTATTATAAAATAACAAATTATCCTTCACTAGTTAATCAAGGAATTCTTCCTGTTAGTAAAGAACAAGCTTATGTTGGTGCTAACTTATTTTTATCAAGAGAAATGGAACAAAGTACATTTTTGTATAATTTTTTAAAAAAACGAGGAGCGCCTGATGCAATTGAAATAGTCAGAAGATCATTTAATAATGATAGATTTTTTTTATATTACTACGATGCAAAAGAAGTATATGTCGCAGATCCTAAAATTTTAAAAAACAATAGACGTGAGTGGATTATTAAAGGACCTAGAATTCCAAACTGGAGAGATTTAAAAAATATTAGAAATGTAATGGATACTGGTAAAAAGGATACACCATTTCTAATAGATGGAAAGGAAATGTATTTTTCGTCAAATGTTAATGGTATCAATAGATCAAATATTATCGAAAATGATATAGATAGTAAAATAGTTGATGTATCTAAACTTCCTAAGGTTCCACCACAAAGGAAAATTGTCAGGAAAAAATATACTCCTCAAAAGAAGGTTGTTAAAAAGGTAAGTACTGAAGTTAAAAAAACTCAAAGTGTTGAAGCTCCTTCGGTAGATCAAAGTGGAAACGAAGATTTTCTTAAAGACCTTGAAGATTTAACTACATATAAACCAATTAATTTAGATAAGATGGCTATTGCTATGTCTAAAGGATATGCAAGACGAGACAATATGGGAAATGTAGTTCACACCGTTAAAAGTTACACTGAAACCTTACAGGCGATTTCTTTTTGGTATACAGGAAATGAAATAAATGCAGTAGAAATAGAAAAGTTTAATTCTCTTGAAGATGCATCAAATCTTAAAATTGGACAAAATATTCTTATTCCTTTTAGGATGCTAAAAAATGTAAAACAAATGCCAAATTAGGATTACGTGAAAATTCTAATACAACTATCTCTGGGTATCATTTTTTACATTCGATATTTTTTGTAGTTTTATCATTTTCTAAACTAATAAGCGTTTTTATAACTCCTGCATTAAATTCATTTTGCTGGTTAATGTAGTTTTTAAGTGCAAAATTTGTAAATCTATACACTATTTTCTTTGCAAGTGTTATAAATTTTCCTATATATTTACGGTGAGATATCATATTAATAGGATTTAACCTATTATCATATCTTTGACAAAGAAATCTGATTTGTTCAAGACTTTTTTTTGAAATATTAACATTATTATTTAAAATCTTAACACTAAAATCTTTTATGCATTTTATTTCATCTTCTGTGTACGATTGGTTACTTATTTTAGAAGTAACTCGCTTTGAGATTTCGTTTAGTAATTCTTTATTTTCTTTTCCTAAGTATTTAATAGAAAATGTCATTTTTTATCCTAAAAAGTATTTAAATTTACTATAAGTAATTCTAATTAAAATCTACTAGTAATACTAGTAGATTTTAATAAAATTAGTTAGATTGTAAAAAAACAAAATGTTCCATTTTCGAATCTTCGATTAAAAGTCTTATACCATTTTGTAACTCATTATTTACAATGGCTTCAAAATCTTTAATATTATCTATCACTTTACCATTAACATTAACTATTAATTCGCCTCTTGATAAACCAGCTATTTGAGCTATAGAACCTGGTGTAACTTTTGTTATTACAAGTCCTTTTTCATTTTTAAATTTAAATAATGACTTATTATCGTCGTTAAGTTTTTCAAGTGAAATACCTAATTTTTCAAGTAATATATCTTTATCTTTATCAGATTGATTTGATAAAGTTTCTTTATCTCCTTTTAATTCACCTAGTTTAACATCAACATTTAATTGTTTTTTATCCCTAAATATTGTAAGAGTTACTTTATTTTTTGGTTTATTTTCAGCAACTATGTTTTTTAAATGATTGCTATCTTTTATTTCTACATCATTAATTTTCATAATAATATCGCCTTGCTTTACTCCACCTTTCTCTGCAGGGCTATCCTTTTCAATATAGCTTACAAGAGCACCTTTTGTACCTGTATATCCAAATGATTTAGAAAGATTTTGAGATAAATCTTGAATTCCAATACCAAGCCAACCTCTAATAACTTTTCCTGTAGTTATTAAACTATCGACAATACTTCTTACCATATTAGATGGAATAGCAAAACCAATTCCCATATAACCACCATTTTTAGAAAATATTGCAGTATTGATTCCTATAACTTCAGATTTCAAATTAACAAGTGGACCACCACTATTTCCAGGATTTATAGCAGCGTCAGTTTGAATATAATCCTCATATTTAGAACCACCTGATAATGTACGTCCTCTAGCACTAACAATACCAGTTGTAATTGTGTTATCTAACCCAAAAGGATTTCCTCCTGCTATTACCCATTCACCAATTTCGACCTTATCAGAATCTCCAAGTTTAGCTGGGGCTAAGTCTTTTGCATCAATTTTTAACACTGCTAGGTCGCTATTTGGGTCTTGTCCAATAATTTTTGCTTGATATACTTCGTCATTTGAAAGCTTAACTTCTATTGTATCAGCCTCATCAATTACATGATTATTTGTAATTATGTGACCATCTTTATCAATAATTACACCTGTTCCTGAACCTTGCTGAATTTCAGGAGTTGCATTTTCATCAAGATTATCAAAAAAATCTTTATCGAAAAAATCAAAAAAGTGTTGCATTCTTGGATCAATCATAAACTGTTTGGTTGATGATCTTTTAATCTTTTTTGTGCTTTTAATATTTACAATTGAAGGAGTAATGTTTTTAGCAACATATTTAAAAACATTTGATAGACTTTGAGCATATTGAAAATCATTTTTGATGTTTGAATCATTTTGATCATTATAGTTGTTTATAGCAACATCTTGTGCAAGTGATATATTTGAAAATAAAAATAAAGTTAATATAAAAAATATTATTTTTTTCATTTTTAACCTCTAATACAATAATAACAATTTATTATTAAAATTATTAAATATCTCTAATAGATTACAATAGTAATCATGATTTTTTAATTTTAAATGAATTCTTACTTAAAATTTAAAGTTTTTAAGCCAAAATCTTGTAAAAATTCTTCATTGTCTTTGTAGCAGAAAGAAAAGACTTCTTGCCAGATATCCCTTGTTTCCATACATAAATAAAAAAATACTTTATCGTGAAATTTTTTAAAATTTTCATACATCATTTTATATAAATAAATTTTTAAATCCTTTGGATAAGTTATTTTACCATTTGGATCTAATGCAGTTGGCATTTGAAGTATCTTAGTATTCACTTTCTTTTCACGAATTTGTTTGATAACTGGTTTTATGAATGTTAAACTTCCAAAACTTATAAAAGAAATATCTTTAGGCGAAAAATTTTCTTGTATATACTGTGCAATTTCATTATATTCATTTTCTAATCCTTCATAAAAAATAATAGGGTGAAAATGAAAAGCTATTTTTATTCCATGATTTGCAAGCTGCTTTGCGCTATTTAACCTACTTTCTAAAGAAGCAGTGCCTAGTTCTTCATTTTGAATAACTTTATTAGTATTTATTGTCCATGAACATACAATATTTTTAGGAATAATATTATCTTTAAAATAGGAAATGTTTGAAGATTTTGTCTTTAATTCTAGAAGAACATTTGGATTATTTTTTGCAAAATTGATTAATTCATCTAATATATTGTATTTGTTTCCCCAAACTAGTGCATCAGATGATTGGCCTGTGCCTATATGATAAAATTTTTTTTTATCTAAATTTAGTGTATTTAATTTTTCTTTTAAATTATTAACAAATATAAAATCATTTCCATAAAATGTTTGAATTGTGCAATAAGAACAGTTAAAAGGACAATTTTGAACGACATCTAATGTTTTCAAACCACAACATACTGTTTTTTCAGAATACACAGGACAGGCTCCAAAAATATTTGATGATATATCCTTTTTTATGCATTTTAATCCATCAATTGATGCTTCCTTTAAGGTTTTCTCAATATATTTTTTCTTTTCTGATTTTGTGTTTTCATAATACTGTTTGATTTCTGAAATTATTTTATTTTTTATAATTTTAGGGTTATTACTTTTTGTTTTAATATTTGAGTAAAAATTAGCTAACAAATTTTCAATAAAATTAATATATTTTTTATCCCAAGTGCTTAAATCTTTTAGGATTTCACTAATAATTTTAATATCTTGAACTGATAATTGTAATTTTAAAGCTAAGTCTTTAAGTAGTGCCTGTTCTTTTACATTTAATAAAAAATAAACAGTGTTTTTTGTTGCTAAGTTAAATTTTTCTAAATATTCCATAAGCAAAGTAGATTGTTTTTAAGTTTTTTAAAGTTTTACGCGACAATAATAACTGTAATAACATTTTTAAAAATTTTTTGCGAGTTATAAAATATATGAAAACTAGAAAAATTTTATCAAAAAATCCCAGTAGTTTTATTGATGTTAATAACATTTGCTCGCATACGACTTCTAATAAGATGGAAGTTAATGAAGATGCAATTTTTGATTTACAATTACAATCTTGCTTTTTCTTAGGTGTTTTTGATGGGGTAGGAAGTAGTGAAACAGGGGAGTTTGTCACACAAATAAGTATTGATGCAATTACAAGAGAATTGAAGTTATACGAGTTTAGGCCGTTAAAGTATGCAATTACTCAATCACTACGTGAAGCAAATAGACTGATATTGCTTAGAAAAACGAAAGCTAGTTATAGTGAAATAGGAGCTTCTTTTACAGGTGTTCTAGTTAGAGATAGAGAGATTTGCTTAGCAAATATTGGTAATTGCAGAGCATACTTATTAAGAGATAATGTAATTCAACAGTTAACAACAGATCATACATATATTCAAGAGTTAAAAAGTCATGGAATAAGCCCAAGTCAAGAAGATTTAGTAGAAAGAAAGCATGTGCTAACTAGAATGTTAGGTGCTGTTCCAAATGTTAATATTTCAGTATTCCCATTGTGGATATGGGATAGTAAAGATTGTGATGTAGAAGGTAATGATGTAATAATTTTATGTAGTGATGGATTGTATGAGTATATAAATATTCAGGACGTAGCAGATAAAATATCAAATTGCGCTGGTAACTATAAATCCGTTTGTGAGGAATTAACACAAGAAGCTATTGCAAATGGGAGTAAGGATAATATATCAATAGTTACTATTCCGTTAATAGGGCAATTAAGAAACGTATTACCTCCAGGCTATAATGTATCAATCGATGATTCTAAGGAGGATTCTTTTGATGACGATAATTATGATTCTGCAATAGAAGAATATCAAATTGATAATAATATTTATGTATTACATTTAATAATTTTAGTAATATTGTTTAATTTTATATCTATAATGTTTTTTTTAGTAGGTTTAAATTAAGAGGCTAATATGACTGAAAATAATGAAAAAAGAGAACGAACAAAAACTGTAATGTTAGGGCCTGATATTACAAAGGAGATTCGCTCTCAATTAGAAGAATATAATTTAGAATCCTTATTTGATGATGATAAAGGAAATATTAAAGAGAAAGAAAAATTAGCTGATACTTTGCCTCAAAATTTCTTTTATAATAATGGTAAACCTGAAAGTAATGATAGTAATGATGGAGATGATAAGAATAAACGAAAAGATACGACTGATGTAGTTATAAATGATGATAAAGATTATAGTATTTTTGCAGGCGAAAATCCTATAAAACAAATTCAGGAGAGTCTTGCAAATAATGAAGAAGTTTTAGTTAATAATTGCAATAAAGAACATCAAAAACTTGAAGTTTCAAGAGCAAAAAAGGAAACTGAAGAGATAGCATCTAAAATTATAAAAGATTTAGTACTTGATCAAATAGAACAAGAATCTTCTGTTAAAAATTCTCTTATTAAAGAATTAGAGTCTGAAAATGAAATGTTTGAAAAATTTGAATATAAAAATGGTACTAAATCTCAAAATGATAATGAAAAACAAGAGAAGGAAAATATTTATAATATATTAAATATTGAGGACACAAATAATCAAGGACTAAAAAATAATAATTCGAATGAAACTAATAATTATTCATCAAGTATATTTGATGATATAGGAGGTGAAGTTAATAATGGTTTAAGCGATAATAATGAACCTATCTCTCATGGTATGATTTTACAAAAGGGAGCATCACAAGCAAATGATACAAATAATAATATTGCGAATACTTCACATGTAAATAAAAATAATCAAGAACAAGAAGCGCTAGTTACCCCAAAAAAAGAAAATGATGAATGTAAAGCTACTCAGTTAAAATTAGAAGATAAATTCAAAGATATAAGAAATGGTATTTATTGGAAAGAGCAAACGCCATTAATAGGTTTTTTAATCACTTTTAATAATAATCCAAATGGTGATTTTTATGAATTAAGAGAAGGTAAATTAGTTATAACTTCACAAATGAATAAAAACATGAATTCGCTTGTTATTAATGATGAGTCAATTGCTGTAATGCATGCTGTCATGAAGATAACAAGTAATAAAATAACTCTTCTTGATCCGTTTGGAGAAAACGTGACTACTTTAAAACATTTTAATAGTGATGAAGTAATTGAGTTATCTGAAGAAAGTGAGATAATAAAAGATAAAGATATTGTTACTTTTGGAAATGTTACTTTTAAGGTATGTTTAATTTAATATGGTTAGGCATCAGGAATTACAACCAGGTTTTGTTATAGCAGATAGGTACGAAGTCATAAAATGCCTTGGAAATGGTAGCATGGGAGCTGTGTATGCATGTAAGCATAAAGAGCTTTCTGGCCATATTATAGCTGCAAAGGTTCTTTTTCCTGAAGTTGCTAATGATAAAGTTTCAGCACAAAGATTTAGAAATGAAATTTTTGCATCTTACGGTGTCTCTCATCCGAATGTTGTAAGAGCTTATGAATATATAAAAGAGAAGGGGATTGTCGCTTATACAATGGAATATGTAAATGGTGGCGACCTTGCAGATTGTCTAAGAGATCCAGCAAAACTATTACCAATAAATAGAATAATAGAAATTTTAATTCAAATGACAGCTGGTGTTCAAGCCATTCATGAGTCTGGAATTATTCATAGAGATTTAAAACCGGAAAATATTTTGCTTACTAAATCTGGGGATGTAAAAATTGCAGATTTTGGTATAGCTAGAACTGAGCGTGGCCCAAGACTTACCGAGCGCGGTGGGGTAGTGGGGACTATCGATTATGTAAGCCCCGAGTATATGTTAAATTCTCAAGTTGATTATAGATCTGATATTTATGCAATGGGTGTATTAGCTTTTGACATGATAACAGGAGTTACGC
>CAKMMH010000050.1 GCA_927798255.1 uncultured bacterium
CCATGCAATATCATGGTAGAATAGCAATTTTTAGTTTTTAAACGAACAGCACCTAATACTATCCCAAAACATAATCCTGTGATGACCTTCCATATCATCACATTCAACAAATCATCCTCTACTCTAAAAGCAATAGAACTAATATATCCCAAGTGCCATAGAGCAAAAAGGATTGTTGTGATAATGTAAGTTTTCCATTCACTTGTAAAAATTTGATTTAGCTCATTCCAAATATATCCACGAAAAATAAGTTCTTCAAAAATGGGTGTTACTATACTTGAATATACAAGTAATAAAATAGGTTCTATTCCACCCTTATAATTTGATGGGCTTGCAATAAATAGCACAACTGAAATAATAGAAACACTTATATAAGATACTGTGAATTTATCTGGAAAAATAGAAAGATTTATTTCTGCTTTTCTTGATAATCTTAAAATGATACTTGTTAAAATAATCATAGAGACCATGCTCGCCATATAATCCGAAAAGTCTGTTCGCGCAACAAAAAAGAATATAATACGCTTAATAACAAATAAGGATAAACTCAATAGTAATAAAACAAGGATCATAAATCCTATCGTTTTAATTTTGCATTTATTCAAATTTCACACCTCCATAACTTTTAATTTATCTATATGATATGAAAAGTGCCATTAACTTGCATTATATAACAATTACGAACTTAACTATATTATATATTATTAATCACGAAGTTAGCTAACAGAGCCTAGATAAAAATACTTACGATATTATAAGTACCTATATGAAACACTAAATAGTTATAATATCAAAATAAATATATATGATATAAAAAACAAAACAAAAAAACAAGGAATCTTAATTTTCATGATTGAATATTGATAAGCTGAGATACAATGAGTCAACCTGACCATCAAGAATGGACGTATACTATTACGTTTTGTCTCTCTTACATACCTTAATCATGCGTATTGTTTTTTTGAGGCTACTGCGAATCTCTCGTAGTAGCCTTTTTTATTATCTATTTCCATACTGAACAAATTTACCTGTACTTCTTGAAAACACAAAAAATTGAGTATCTGGAGATATAGTCTTGTATATCCTAAAAAAATAATTACGAGGTCTTGTTGTTGATAATTTACAATCATAAAACCAGTCTCTATAGAAATCATAATAATAAATTCTATGAGTTTTTCTAAAGGCTCTAATAAAATCTCTAATAGATACTGATTCTAATGTTATAACTGCATAATTTATTTTTATATTACATTCTTTATTGCAATATTCCCTTACAAGCATCTCCAGAAAAAGTAAACCCTTATCATATTGCCTAACAATCTCGAACTCATTATTAGAAAAACAAAACAGGTCAGCAATTAGTTCATTGCCTTCCCTTCGAATATCCCCAAAAGTCAATTCATCAAGAATTTTCAATAAATCTATTTCATAGTCATCAAAATATTTGCATGATGATTCTGGAATTAGATACTGACGACACTGAGGAGGTATATCTCCTGAAACTCTTGTAAATTTAATTTTACTAAATTCTTCACCTTTTAATGCTTCACTAATTTTAGCATGAAGGTCCTTGTTCTTAAATTTAGACTTAATCACATTCAGCAAACCTTGATTTCTAGAATGAGTAAGAACTTTAGATTTATCATTGCTGGGCACAAGACTACGAGTTTTACAACCATATAACCTCAACAAAATATCAGTTGCAAAAACTATCTTAGCATTACCTTCTGGCATTTCCACTATAAGATCATTAGCATATACATTACCTCTGATCTCTCTGAACGCTCTTTCAATAGTTTTCTGAGATACATCTAATATAGATTTAATTAATCCATATTCAATCACCCTAGCCTCAACAATAACATCAAATATGTCTTGATATTTAGAAATTATTTCGAGCCTTTTAATAGTCTTCTCCTGTTGTTTATATTTCTTCTTATCATTATTGCCATTCTTCTCTTCCATGCAATTCACCCCCTTTTAAGCCTGTCGAGAAGGTTGCTATTTCACAACCTTATAATTTCCATCACTTATTTGAAGCACATGCTTAACGTAGTTATAATGTGCCTCTCGTCTTTCTTTTCTATAGTTACTAGTTTCAACTTCTACTGCAACAGATTCGCCCTTGGAATCAACATATAAGAAATCAACGACAGATATACTCATACCTTGTTTTTTTAATATATTTATATTTGCCTCATGCTTAAATCTCTGCTCTGCCTCCCCCTGTATATCTTCTAGTGCTACAATGCCTATAGGCATTTCTTTAAGATCCTTCTTTGCATCAAATAATTCATCCCTACCAACTAATCTAAAAAGTTCCTGCTCGCACTTTAATAAGTGCTCATAGCCAAAATATTTTCCACAATGATGATTCAAGTCATGTTGTAACATTACTTCTTTACCTTTTTTATTTAAAGAGTAAACATATTTAGTAATAGATTTCCCGTTTTCAATAACATCCTCCTCATTCCGTTGTATACAATTCAGTTTTGAAAATCTCTTTCGGATAGTGTCTTCTGAATAACCGAATCTCTCAGTCAGGGATTCATAAGAAATCCCTCCAAGTTTACTCATATACAAGAAGATCCTTAAGTCCTTCTTCGTTGGCTTCAGCTCTTTCTTTTCTTTCTTTGCGGCTGCCACATGTATCACCTCCTTAAATTCAAAATTCTATCTTATAGAATTTTGAATTTTATTTTTAATACAACCTATAATTCAGAAACCATATCTTTTCCAGAATCAATACTAATCAACTGTTACAATAGATACTAGACAAATTTATATTGATTCCCTAAAAGAGTAATTTCTTTTTTTTCTTTTTTGCTAAGCTTTTTGGAACTTTTTCTTTAAAAAGAAAAAACCAAAAAAGCGAAAGTAGTAATTACAAAATTTATTTAATACAAACAAATAAGGATAGATGGTGTTTTTTTTATTGGAGTGGTTTTTGCTCCAATAAAAAAATTCCATTATCCGTAGAACAAGCCGTCGGCGGACCGACTGACAGACAATTACCCACTTTTTCGTTTATTTTACCAAGTAATGATAATCCCAATAGGATTATTATTACTTGGTAAAATAGAAAAATGGTGTAAATTGTAGGAAGGAGGGTCCGCCGCAATTTTTGTTGTAGAACGCAGTGATTACAACAAAAATTGAAAAAAATATGGTTTTCTATTTGGTGAAAACCATCCGACATAATTATATATAGATTACAGATAATTTATAACAAAAATAGGATTCATAGTGTTTTATTGCATAAAAAAAAGCACCCCTTTGGGTGCTTTTAGTACTTATCCCATTTATCGATACAAGAAACATTACCAACTAGAAAGGGATATCATCATCTTCTATATCATGATATTCAATATCAGGTTCATATTTAAGTCTTAATTCTTCAACTTTTGATGACAACGTATCAATACGTTGATTATGATAATCAAATAAATTATGATGACAAGCTAATTCTCTAACCATATCTCTGCTGTTAAATAAGCAAAGTAACGTATCGAAATCAATATTATTTTTATTGCAAGCCGCTTCAATTACAGATAGTTCTATTGCAAAATCAGGTTCATCGTTATTGCAATACCAGTTTAATGCCGCCTCAATGATAAAACTTTTTAACTCTGCCTTATCATTTTCATCTACAATATAGCAAAAATCATCCTCTGTAAAAGAGTTGAAGTAATACGACTCTATCATATTACAGTTTTCGCAATAGTAATCATGACGACAACTACCTGTAACAACCTCTGTAAGAACAGTCTCTCCAAAATATTCTTCATCCTCACGAATACTATATGATCTATTATCGTACCCATAAATTAATTTCATTTCTTTTTCACATATATTGCAACTCATATATTATACCTCCTAAAATGTCATATATAAAATGTTAACCGTGAACATTATTTCTTGCTATTACTTTCTTTACCAGTAGCTTTAGTAGATTTATTCCCATTAGCCTTACCTAGCTTATCTTTTAGATCATTCAATTGTAATTCTAATTGTACTATTTTATTCTCTTTTTCGTGTCTTAATTTTATTTCTCCATCCAATTTGTTATTTAGTTCTTTTATATCTTTTAAATAATTTTTAATATTTTGGTTATGTGATTCTATTAACTCATCCTTGCCTTTAACTTCAACTTCTAAAGCTTTCTTTTCTAAAGTTAATAAACTTATTTGAGACTCCATATTTTTCTTTTCAGAAGAACTGTCGTTAACAGAAGTTTTCAAAGTTCTATTTTCTTCACTTAATAATTTATTTAGTGATTCTAGTGAGCTTTTTTCAGATTGCAAGGTATTTATTGAAACATTAAGATCTAAAATCTTGCCATTCAATTCACGCTCAACAGAAAGGCTTGTCTGATTAATCTTATTAACCTCTTCAACATGTTCAGTTCTAGCTAATTTCATTTCTTCTCTCAAGTTGCTTTCAGTTAAAGCAGCCTGTTCTAGCTTAATAGTTAAAGTTTCTTTTTCTTTTTCTAATTCTTTAATAGAACTTAAATATTTATCTATCTTTTTATTAAACTCACTCTTTGCAGTTTCAAGAGTTTTATTAAAATCTTTATTTGCTTTCATAAGTTCTCTTGACTCAGCCGTGAGTTCATTAATAGTTTCTTTTTGTTCAATTATAGTAGCTTTATTTTTTTCATTTGAAAGATTTAATCTCTCAACATCCTTAACAAGTTTTTCATTTTCTCCAGTAAGTCTGTCGAGTTGTGATTCCATTATTTCATTATTTGCAAGTTCAATTGTAATTTCGTCAATCTTAGAAGCCATTGGATCTAAAAACCTAGCTTTATATCTAGCCTCCTCTGACATAATCCCTTTAGAGATAGCAGCAACTTGGCTCTTAATAGATTCTAAGCTATTTTCTATTACAGTAATATTATCACTAAAAGCTACAGCTACACCTGATTTCAGTGCTTCTTCTTTCATTGATAAAAGTTCCTTTATCTTCTCATGATTCGAACCATTTAGTAGAGTATAAAGAATTTTAGCTCCACGGCTCGTCTTACTTGCTATCTGATACGCCTTGTTGTCATCGCTTAGCATCTTATCATCATTCATTAAAGCAGTTATTAAATCTGGACTAACATCATCAACAGAAACTTTCTCTAATAACTTTACATCTAGCAATGCATCTAAATCTATATTATTTATATTCGTATTATTTAAGTATTCTATAAGTTCATTTAATTCAAGTTCTTTTAAATTATTCTCGCTCATTTCGAGCACCTCCTAATTTATTTAAAAAATATATATGTAATTCATATATATATTATACCACAACTATATCTTTATGCAACTTTTCTTATTTAGGATATCCCTCTATATCCGTTGAAATTTCAACGGATATCCAATATTTAAATCAGAAAGCAATATATATCCACAACATATCAAATCAATCGCTAGATATCCAAGGATATTTATTGAAATTCCAACGGATATCCAATATAAACACAACAATAAATAGGGTATCAAAAGTAAAAACAAAAAAACCACCTAAATAGGTGGTTTAATATTAAATATTAACGTTAGAATTTAATTAATTTCTGTATTTTGATATTCAGAAAATACATTTTAGTAATCATTATAATAATCACTATTTGAATATTCTTCATTTATAGGTTCATCATCTAAATCATAATTTATTGTATTATCTATATTTGTAGTTATATTGGAAGAGGTTATTAAAAGATTAAGTTCTTCTAATTTAGCAAATATACGTTTATTGTTTTCTATATTTTCAAGTAACTCAGTGTCGTCTATACTATCTTTAAATGCTATAAATGAAGATATTTTATCAGATAAACTTCTTTTGAAAGTATCAATATTTTTAATGAATGACTTAGCCTTTGCAATGCTATAATTATTAGATTTTTTATTAGTAGTATCTGTGGCTTGTTTAGATAATTTAAAGTTTCTTATTTCAGCTTCGGTTTCATCGCAACTCATATTATTAATATCAAACCTTGATAAAAAATCTTTTCTATCATCATCGCTTAAACATGATAAAGCATAAGATTTCCTCACTTTATATTTTACAGCTGTTTCTTCATCAAGTGTTGCTGCAATTTTCATATACTTGTTAGCTAAGTTGTGACTAAAATCTAATTCATTTTTAATCCAATCAGAAAAGCTGGAATGCTCCATTAGGGATTTAATGGTGTTTAATGTATCTCCTAGTGCATAAAAATTTTTATTACTTTTATCTATAAGATCAACAGCATTTTTCTTTAGGCTATCAATAGTAGCTTCCTTAATTGATATTATTTCTTTTTTACAATTCATAATATTACCTCCCCTATAATGTAATTTCCTTTGTTGATATCAAAGGATTTTATATTATATAAATCAGCAAAGTTATTTATAACAGCGTTGAATCAATGTTTTTCTTGAAAAAATATAGGCATGAAAGAACTAGTTTTATACTAATTTCCATATAAAACAAGTATATTGCATTATTGTAGGTACCCAGTGTCATATCAAAACATATTTACGTCAGTTATTACGTCAGTAGCTAGTTGAAAAACTGTAAATTTAAGCTGCTTTTCTACAAACAAAGTGGGCTGTCGGCCTTAGAGACAAAATCCGAAGGATAAGAAAAAGGGTGATTCGAAGTGCGCAAAAAGGGTGATTCGAAGTGCGCAAAAGGGTGATTCGAAGTGCGCAAAAGGGTGATTCGAAGTGCGCAGTAAATGTCTAGACAATAGTTATACCAACACTTTCAGGAGATTCTTTTGTTCTAAGATATATTAAGATATTAAAAGATATATTAATATATCTTAATAGCGTAAATTTACTTGTAAGTAATTACGCTATTAAGCTATATTAAATTAAGATTATTTTTTTTAAGTAGAAATGCTCGCGCCACCATTTTTTACTTGTGTGTATTAAACAATACAAATAAAAATAAGCACCCGGAAGATGCTTATTATAGTAATTTTAATTCAGTTTGTTCAGCATTGTTTATATTTGATTCTGAATTTGTTTCTTTAAATTCTTTTGGGATACCTGTATATTCCACCTCTGTGAAATTATTCATATAGCTAGGACATTCTAAGTAAGCATTATTTGATGGAATATAATTCATTAAAATATCTTTAGATGCTACTCCTAGTCTATTTTTAACTATTGATAGTCGAATTAATCGTGGATTCTCTGCGATTGCTTCTTTTACAAGTAATCTTTTGTCAGCTAAACTCTTAGTTGTTGTGAATTTTTCAGAATATATTAATTCTAATGCAAGACCCAAACATACGTCTGCTGTGTATTCAATTGCTGATGTATGTGCAAATGATTGTTGAGAGATTGGTTCTAATGCATCAGCTCTTGATAGGGATGAAATTACAATAACTGCTGTTTCAAAGTCTTTTGATATTTGTTTTAATCCTGCGATATTCTGCTCAATTATTATAGATTTTACTGTATCAGGATTAGTTGCTGATGTCATCTGTTGAAGATAATCAACTATAATTACTGGTGATTGTGCTGTCATATCTCTTATCATCTTTGCTTTGTTGTAAATATCAATGTGGCTAGTAGAAAGTAAATTCCCTTCTTCAATTGTTAAATATTCACCTATTTTTTCAAAATAAAAATCTTCTGCTGCTGCATATTCATCCTCATCTTTATTTGAGCAAGCAAATACTCGGCCAGTTTCTATGTCTTTATAGGTCACTGTTGTATCTTGGTTTTTCTTATACATTTGCCTCGCAATTCCTCTTGAAATTAAGTTAGATTCTTTCATTTCTAGTGAAAAGTATAAAACATTTTGCTTTTGTGCTGCTATATTTTCTGCTAAATTTGTTGCAAAGGCAGTTTTGCCGACACTAGATCCTCCTGTTAATACATACAAACCTTCCTCTAGTCCTCCTGAGAACGCTTTATCTAATTCATTAAATCCTGTTTTTATTTTACGAGAGTCTAATTTTTTGAACTGTTCTTGTCTAAATAAAGCTCTTCTATTTTTAATAAATGACTTTTCTACATCATTTAGTTTTTGTTTATAAGATTCTTTAACTTGTCTTAAATATTCTGTTAAAAGCTCTTTGTTTGTTGCACCGAAGACGGATGGTATCTGCAGGTCCTTTTTATATGCATCTATATGTATGCTTTTTGTTTCGATTCCTATTTTATTTAATTTCTCTGCTATGAAACTCTCTTCTTTAAACTTTCTGTAATAGTTTCCAGTATTAGGGTCTTCTTCTGTAAGACACAGATAGATTTCTTTAATATTATAGTTCTTACTTTCTTCTTTTGATTTTAGATTTTTTATTTCTTCTACTGTGTTTAAAGTATTAGATGTATAAATACATGTTAATTCATGTTCAGCAAATACATTTAATTCTCTTGTATCGTTTGTGATTATTACTACATTTTCATTTATTATATTTTCTAATCCTGTTTTATTTATACTAATGTTTCCCATTTGTTGTTATCTCCTTATATACAAATCCTCTTTTTAAAAGAGGATTTGTATTAATTAAAATGATTTTTTAAATCTGATATGTTGAACTCAACTTGAGTTTTATTATAAAATTTATTTACATCTTTCTCCATGTTTATAAATTTTGCGTATATATCTAAATTCTCTAATTCCTTGAAATAAGTATTTAATTTTTCTACGAAAAAAGATACTCCACGTTTTTGACCTTTTTCAAAGAAGTTTAGATACTTCCCTTCATAAACTCCTATCCAACCTAAAATTGTGCTAATATTATAAACTACTTTATTCTCTTGTTTCTTTTTACTATTTACGCTTTGTAAGTAATAAATATTAAAAGCAATACTTACAGCTGCTAGTTTTATACGAGAATTTTGTTTTAGCTTTAGAAGGTCTTTGTGATAAAACATCAACCCTCGATTTTGGCTGGTAAATATATCACACAGTTCTAGTTTTGCTCTTGATAGTTTTGTTGTTACTTCTGTGTGTGTAATCATTAATCCTTCGTTATTTGAGGTCTTTTCAGTCATATTATAAGTTACAGATTTTAGTAGTATAACTGGTTTAAAAGTTATTTCATTTTTATTTTCGTTATAATTTTTTTTATTAGCATCTTTTATTTGTTCCCCATTATTTCCATATGCTATTTGATACTTTAATAAATCCTCTAATAGATTATAGTGTCTTTTGGCTGTTTGAGAATATTTTTTTAATCCGCAATCAGCATTAAATCTTGATACTGAAAATGTTACTGTCTGCTCATCTTGTGATAGTAGATGTATTAATAATTTTAAATGTCTATCTGTCAGTTCAGGGAATAATTGCTGTGGAGTAGCAACAAAATCTTTTACATACAACAGTGTTCCGTTTTTCGCTGTGTAACATGTTCCAATTGCTTTTCCATTTTCATCAGTCCAGATATTTATGTAGCTGTTTACTGTTGTATCTAGCTCTAATGCAGGATTTATTATAAATTTTATTAATTGTATAATGTCTTTATTTTGTTTTAATCTTAAATAGTTATTTTCACGAGGTGTTGTTTGATCCCCTAGAAGTGTCAATTCACTCATATATCTCTCCTTTTATTTATTATGAATCCAGGTTTAGAAACTTTCTGGAATCTAGATTTAAAGTCTTAATTAACTTAATCGATAATTCAAGGCCTGGGCTTTTGCTTCCATTTAGAATCTTTGTAATCATAGATGGAGTTACTCCAGTAGCCTTTGCTATCTCTGTATTCTTATATCCATTTATCCTCAATTCTTCCTTTAAATATTCTACATTTATCATTTCTCGTATTACCTCTCTTTTTTTCTTCCCATAAAACTTTATAAATAGATTTTACCATAGGTCAATTTTTTTATCAAAAAAAAACACGCTCTATCTTGTTCTATATCTAAAATAAGATAGAGTTGGCTTTTTTAGCTGTTTTTGTTTTTTTTCGCTTTTCTCTTGTCCTCGTTTTGCTATTTCCACCGTCATGTCAATAAGAGCTTTGTTTTCCTTTGCAATTTCTTCGAAGACCCATCTTACATTAAACGCTTTATATGAGGATTTATTCGAAAGCATTTCTGTTATCATATCAATAACAAGATCTTTTGAGTTTTTTCTTCTCGTTATGTTAATAAGCGCAATGTGTTTTTGACTTGAAGGATACTGCATGTAATATGCTAAA
>CAKMMH010000051.1 GCA_927798255.1 uncultured bacterium
AACATTTTTACAATAATAAACCTTAAAAGGATGATGATTCATCATCCTTTTTTAAGAAATTATTATCTTTTGCATAATCCTCAATAATATCAAAAGGAAGCCCGTATGTTGTAACTAAATCAAAAGCATCTTCTTTTGAAATATTATTTCCTTTTGTTTTTATTTCATCTAATTTTTCTAGCCCGCTTACAAGCACTTTATTAAATTGCTCATATTCTTTTTCAAAATGCGATAAAAGAAAATCTTTATTTTCTTTTATAAGAGGAAATATATCGCTGTAGTTATCGATAAAGAAATTATATAAACTTAAATAATCAAAATCTTTTACGCTCTCTTTTGTCGTTAAAAGAATACATCTTCTTATAAGTTTTCTTGGAACATAACCTCGTCCTTCATTACTTGGTGCTTGTTTTTCAGATAATATTAAACTTATAGTTCTTGTATGATCTGTTAAAACTCTTACTGTTCTTTCAGATAATTTTCCGTTTGCTAGCTCATTTATTTTATCACAAATTGGCTTTAACAAATCAGTGTCATAAACAGATGACATTTTATTTAATGTCATTGTAAGTCTTTCAAGCCCTGCTCCTGTATCTATGCTTTTAAATTTAAGTGGACTATACGTGCCATCTAAATTTCTATTAAATTGCATACAAACGCCTGCATTCCAAATTTCGATGTATCTAGTCTTAGTATCAAAATATCCACCAGGAACATACTTATTTACATCATCATCTCTTGTGTCATAGAAAACCTCTGTGCAAGGCCCGCAAGGTCCTGTTTCTCCAGCGATCCAAAAGTTATCTTCCATTGGGCACTCTACAATATGATCTTCTAAAATACCAACTTCTTTCCACCATTTTTTACATTCATCATCGACATCAAGACCGATTGACTTATCTCCTGCAAATACAGTTACATAAAGTTTCTCATTTGGAATATTTAAATGTTTTGTTAAAAATTCATATGCAAGTTTAATTGCACCTTCTTTAAAATAGTCCCCTATTGACCAACTTCCAAGCATTGAAAAGCTTGTTAAATGAGACTTATCCCCTACATCATCTAAGTCAATTGTTCTTATGCAAGTTTGTACATTACAAAGTCTTGGCTTCTCTGGGCTTTCTTCACCTGTAAAAAACTTTTTCATTGGTGCCATACCGGCGTTAATAAACAAAAGTGTTGGATCATTTTTAGGAATAATTGATGAATTTTTGATTCTTAAATGATCTTTTGATTCAAAATATGATAAAAATTTTTCTCTAATTTCTTTACTTGTAATCTTTTCTCTTGTATCTGACACGGTCAAAATCCCCATAATTAAAAATTATAACATTAGTATAGTTTACTATAAATTAACTTAATTCTCAAATAGTTAAAAGGATATATTGACGTGAAAAAGAAACTCTATATAGAAAAATCACCAATATTTCTAAATTTTTGATACCTTAAATCTAGCAATTTATCAATCTCAAATTTTTGTAATTCATTTAGGTTTCTAAATAAAGCTGACTTTAAAGTTTCAGCCATTTCTTTATAATTTCTATGAGCACCTCCAAGAGGTTCTTCGACAATCTCATCTATAATCCCAAGTTTCTTTAAATCAGAAGGAGTAAGTTTTAGCATCTCAGCAGA
The DNA here is from genome assembly GCA_927798255.1 of uncultured bacterium. Lineage (GTDB taxonomy): Bacteria > Bdellovibrionota_C > UBA2361 > UBA2361 > CAKMMH01 > CAKMMH01. Next base: position 1,633 of record CAKMMH010000051.1, read on the forward strand.
TTGCTTGATTTTATCAAGGGAAACTTCCTCTCCATCTTTTCCCCACAAAATAGATGCGCAGCCCTCTGGGGAAATTACAGAATAACACGAGTTTTGAAGCATTAAGACTCTATCTGCAACACCAAGTGCAAGCGCCCCTCCACTTCCGCCTTCTCCAATTACAACCGAAATTATCTGCGTTTTAAGCATTGATAACTCTTTTAAATTTGTAGCAATGGCCTCTGCTTGACCTCGTCTTTCGGCGTCAATTCCTGGATATGCACCAGCTGTATCTATAAAATTAATAAGTGGCAAATGAAACTTTTCAGCCATATGAAACAATCTAAGTGCTTTTCTATACCCTTCAGGTTCTGCCATACCAAAATTACATTTTAATCTTTCTTGTGTATCCTTTCCTCGTTGATGCCCAACAATTATCACACTCTTTCCAGAGATTTTTGCAAGTCCTCCGATAATTGCAAAGTCATCACCAAAACATCTATCTCCATGAAGCTCTACAAAATCAGTAAATATTAAATTTATATAGTCTAAAGTTAAGGGCCTATTTTGATGACGTGAAATTTGAACCTTTTGATACACGCTTAAATCTTCATATGTTTCTTTTCTAAGCTTTGTTACTTTCTTTTCAAGTTCAGCGTATTCCTTTCTTATATCCTCATCACCTGCATTTAATCGTTCTTTTAATTCTTCTAGATGTGCTTCCTGTATTGTTAAATTTTTTTCAAAATCAAGAGGATTTTTTATAACATTACTCATTTTATTTTTATTGCTCCTTTAAATATCACTTTTTACATGTATATATGTAAGTTTAACCCCGCTTACTCCTTGTGTTAAATTTATATTTATATCATTTATTAATTCATTAATATTATAATTATACACTAAAAAATCTTTAATAACACCCTTTCCAACAATTGTAGAATTATCGCTCGATAAAAGCATAGCATTTTTGTCATCATCTTTTGGATAAACGTCCCAGCCTCTTTTCATAGGTTCATTTCTTAAGTAAGTCATTTGCCTTTTTGCCAGATGTCTCGTGCATTTTGAAATCTCTTCTATCATTTCATCTTTAGAAATTTTATTTTGTAAAAACTCTACTGCTTGTTTGTAGCCGATACTTAAAAAGGGAGCTGCATTATTATCATATTTTTTTAGAAGTGTTTTTGTTTCATCTATTAGCCCATCATCAATCATTTGTTTTGTCCTTAAATTAATTTTGCTATACAACTCTTCACGAGTTTGACAAATAACATAAGAAAGTACGTTATATTTAAGGCTTAAAAATTTATGCTCTTGTATAATACTTTGAATACTTTTTTTTGATGTAAGTTTTACTTCTATTGCTCTTATAATTCTTGTTTTATCATTAGGATTTAAAATTTTTGCAGATTCGTTATCGACTCTTGATAATATCTTATACAAAGTTTTTATATCTTTACTTTCAAGCTTATTTCTTAAATCTTCATTTTGTCCTGAAATTTTAGCGAGTCCGTGAATAAGGGAGGTTACATACATTGTAGTTCCTCCTGCTATAACAACATTTTTCCCTTGCTTATAAATATTTGAAATGACCTCATCTGCAATTTTTAAATATTTTGCCACATTAAATTTTTCGTTTGGCTCCCAAATACTTAAAAGATGATGTTTAACTCCTTTCGTTTCTTTGCTAGTTACTTTTGCAGAACCGATATCAAAATCTTTATACACCTGCACAGAATCAATGCTTACAACCTCAGCATTAAATTCTTTGGCAACTTTAATTGCCAAAGAACTTTTTCCGCTACATGTAGCACCCGTAATTAATATTAAAGGATTATTACTAAACACAGAATCTTTTATCTACACGTTTAAATTGTTTATTTTTCTACAACATAAACAAAATCTTCGCCTTCAGTTTCTTTAAAAGACATTTTAATTTTTTTATCTTTTTCAACTAAAACATGTTTTCCAATATAATCAGGTCTAATAGGATATTCACCGTTATTTCTGTCTACAATAACAGCAAGCTTAACAAACTCTGGACGACCAAAGTCTATGAGTGCGTCAAGTGCCGCTCTAATTGTTCTTCCTGTATAAAAAATATCGTCAATTAAAACTACCTTTTTACTTAATATATCAAAATCTATCTCTGTACCATTTAATACAGGGTCACTTGTAACATTTACTAAATCATCTCTATAAAGTCCTATATCAATAAATCCCATTTTTAAATCAATACCAGTAATATCTTTAATTAAACCATGTAAACGTCTTGCTATAAACTCTCCACCTGTTTTAATTCCTATTAATACAAGATTTTCATCTAATGGATAATTATCCTCAATAATTTGATAAGCAATTCTTGTAAGTGAAAGAGATATTTCTGTATCACCTATAATTTTTTTACAATTCTCTAAATTTACCATACTCATATCAACTCCCTATTTTTCTTTAACCCTTAAATTTCATTTTTAACTGTAGGTGAAAAATTTAAGACAAATAAATCATAATCTTTATTATTTATAGTAAAATAAATTACTTCTTTATATTTTATAGTAATTTTAATTTTAGCACCACTTCTTTGTATAGCAATATCATCTTTTGTAGCAGGTATTTGTAAATATTTTATCTGTTCGTGCAATTTTTCTTTTATTTCGAGATCTGTTTTAATTGCAGCATCTTTACTTAAAGTTATCATTTGATTTTTTATTTCAAAATAGTAATAATATAGCGGGATTATTTTATAAAGGATTAAAATAATAAGGAATGCTATAATTGAAAGCATTATAATTATTGGTCTTGTATATCCTTTATTATCGCTACATAGCATTTGTTAATACTATCAAAAAATGATACTACAAGAAAGACACAAAATTCAGTATTTACTTTCACCTGACCTATTGTTTTTCATACTAGGACTTGGAAATGTCATTTACGCTCGTGTTAAATATAAAGAATACAAGGGAATCTTTAAAGAAACTTCTATTGAAATAAACGAAAATAAATTTAGAAATTATACTAAAGGAAGTTCAACATTTCCAAATAATAATTTTTTAGAAAAAAATCGTCATTTAAAAAGAAGTAAAATGCGAATTACTTTTTACAAAACTTTTGTAACTGGTGGTAAGATATTGTTATCTTTCAGTTTTTTCTTACTTGTATTAACATTTATAATATATAAAAAAAAGAAGAAAGATTAATTTTTTAATTCTTTTTACACTAAAGTTTTTTATGACGTTTTTCCGATTATATAGACAATGGTACAAAACTCAGAAGACATTATGACATTAAGCATTGAAGATGCAAATCAACTTGTTGTTGATAATCAAAAATGGGCCGAATCTATTGCAAAGTCTGTAGCTCATGCTTGGAGTCTTGACTGGAAAATTGACGGACTTGATGGTGCAGCACTTGAGGCTTTAATTTTCTGCTCTAGAAGATTTAATCCAAATTTACAAATTCCATTTAAGGCTTACGCAAGAAAAAGAATTCATGAAGCAGCGCAAGAGGCAGCAAGGAAATCAAAAGGTTGGGCAATATCAAGAAAGAAAGATCCTGAAGGACATAAGGCAAAAGAGATTTCACAAGAATTATTAAAGCAATATCCAGAACTTATGAATGGTGAGCTTATCCTTAACAGTGATACGGATTCACAGGAAAATCAAAAGCCTTTAACGGGAGCCGAGCAGGAGAAAGCAACAAGACTTGTTTTAAGAGAAATGTTATTAGGTGCAGATATTATTGCGAGTAAACAAGAACTTACGCAAGAAAATGTCAATCCTGATGAAATTTTAGAAGCAAAAAGAATGATATGTGCGATAGCACTTCTTGAGGTTATCCATCAACAACTTTTGTGGTCAATTTATTGGGAAGGTCTTTCACTAAGAAGTCTTGCAGATGAATGGCAAACAGACGAATTGAATGTTATAAGAGAGCATAAAATACTTTTAGAATGGCTTACAAAGTATTCAAAAAATAGTAAAAAGGTTTTATTACCTAAAATTAGGCCTGGATTGAGGCCAATAGCTCTAAAAATGAAAAAAAATAATGTTGTAGGAAAATTTACAGAACTAGTAAAAGAGGTAGATAATTATGGGAAATGATATAAAAAATAAAGGTATAGGTGGAATTAATAAAGTTTCAAAGACAAATGAGATAAAGCCTACAAATGAGGTATCAGAAGTTTCTGAAGTTGATGCTGTAAGTGGTATTCAAAAAGTTTCTCAAGTTTCTGCCGTAAATGGTGTGACAGGAGTAAGGTCAAGGCACAATACAAGAATAATAACTTTAGAAGAAAGAGAAGCTCTTTTTAAAATGATAAATGAAGAGGCAGACGATATTTTTGGGAAAAATTCAAAAAGAGGAAATATCGCCAAAGAGGCCGTTAAAATGGCTATTGATGCTGCAATAATTAAAGAAGATTAAAAATATGTAAAATCAAATTGTTATTCAGTATTACACTTGTCTAATTTTCCTATATAAATTATATTCTAATGTATATTCTAATGCTGGTTTTATTTCATTTTGTAATGGAATTTTCTCCATTTACAAATACACGTAATAACTGATTGAGGTTTTAAAAAATGAGAATGAAAATTCATTTTACAGGACGAGGTATCAAGCGTTCTAAGACCGTGGTTAACAGCTCTCCGAAAAACAGCAAGAAACAACAGGCGTTCTTTAGGAAAAAGGGCAAAGGAGGCTTTAACCCGCAGCAATTAAGCTTTCAAGGTAAGGCTGACACGATTCACTCTTCAAAAACTGATTCTAAAGAAGAAGTACATGAAGGAGGAAACGTCGAGACTCGCATTGCTTTCAAGGAATTTGGAGATTCTCTTTTTGGTTACGGAATTGAATCTGTCTTTGAATAATTATTAAAGATTCTCTTCCCTTTCTGTATTAACTAGGGTTTTAATTGGTGCGCTAAAATTTTGCGCACCTTTTATTATTTAACAACAAAATCAAGGTAATGTCTTAAGAACATAATTTTTTTTAAATTTAGCAATAGTTTTGTAAGTATCTTCCACCCTTTATTTACTTAATTCTAAATCTTTCTCTACTTCCTCAATAAACTTACAAAAATCATCATAAGTATCTACACTCATTTATTTTACACTAAACTCACTTGCGCCATCAAAGCCTGAAAAATAAGTTTTATAAAACCTTTTCATTACTCTAAAATCTTTTTCATCTTGCCAAAAATCTTGAAACATTTTTGCATGTTTTTTTAAAATTTCTATTTTTTCTTTTATTGGCAAATTTAAAAAATAATTTTTAGGGACATCGCTAAATATATAAGGATTAGTAACTGCTGCACGTCCTATCATTATACCGTCAACTCCAGAATACTTTTGTTTTTCTAATCCATCTTTATATGAAGTTACATCACCATTTCCAATTATGACAACATCTTTATTAATTTCGTTTTTTAATTCTACAAATTTTTTTATTTCATCCCAATTTGAAGGCACTGCATAAGTTGACCTTACAGTTCGCCCGTGAATTGTAATTGCAGCTAAATCTAAAGATAATAAAAAGCTTCCCCACTTTTGAGTTTCATATCTTCTATAACCTAATCTTGTTTTAACACTTACTGGTATTTCATTTCTTAGTGCTTCCTTTGTAGCAAGCACTATTTCTTTAACTAGACTTGGATTATTAATTAAAGCTCCGCAATTTTCATTTTTAACAACTTTTGGAACTGAGCATCCTAAATTTATATCAACGCCATCAAATTTTAAAAATTTTATATCTTGGCAAACCTTGTAATAATGCTCCGGTGAGTTTCCCCAAAGCTGCGCGACAATTGGCTTTTCACTTTTTTCATGTCTAAGTCTATGAATCACTCCATCTTTTCCTCTTGAGCAAAGTCCATCAGTATTTACAAACTCCGTAAAAAGAACATCAGGATTTGAAAGCTCTTTTACAAGTCTTCTAAACACGGTATCTGTAACGCTTTCCATTGGAGCTAGCACAAAGAACGGATTTTTTAATGTCTTCCAAAAATCATTACTACTTTTCATTTATATATAGACTCTTAGTTAATAAAGAAATACTGTTTAATTAATATACGCCTAATTAGTACATACATTTTAAAATATTAAGAAACAAAAAGAAACCGCTTAATAGAACTACTTACTTTTTCTTTTAATTAAGATACCTAACCTTAGCTCGTTTACTTGCGCTTTCAGGCTTATAAATTTCTCTTGCAATTTCTTCAGCCATCATTTGGAAACATATACCAATAGGTAAATCTGGAGAAATTATTCTTAGCTTTTCGCTAAAACGAGCTAAAGGACCTAAATCATCTGTTTTATTTGTTTATCTACTAAAATGTGCACCAGATAGCGAAGGTTCTTGCCGATTATTGGCTAATGGTTGTGTTGATTTTTCAACTATTTTTGCTTGGCTCATATAAAATTATCCTTATCATACCTATTACCTTACATCCTTTTAGTTCAAAAATGTTTTCAAGTTGCTCTTTTTGAGCTTACGTTAAGTCACAGTTATCAACATAAAGTTTCTTTAAATTTTCAAGTTTTCCTAATCCTGATAAGATAATTTTTAATAAGTCATTATTTAAAACATTCCGATAACCTTGTATAGGAAGTAGTTTAGAATGTCTATTTTTATTAGGTAAAAAAAATCAATGAATTTTTATCTTTTTATATTAAAGAAATTGAAACATTAAATAATTCAAATGAAGATACTTTGTTAAAAGAAGATCTTAACATTTCTATAGTTTCATAACTAAATTTAATATCATTACTTAATCATTTTACAAAAAACATAATCGATTATAATGATTTTATTGCTATGAAATCAATTAAAGATATTAGCTTAATAATGGATAAATACAATATTAGTTACTAATTATCAATTATTTTTTTATCTTAAATCTTTAGCAATATTCTCAAGTAGTGGTGGCCTTAATAAAATATTTCTAGCTTCAAGTGCTTGCGTTGCAAGCTCTGGAAAAGTTTCCTCTAATCTTGATATCTGATTTAAATGATCTGCTGTTTGAGAAATTAATCTTGAAGCGTCCCCCTCTGCAACTCCTGCAAGTCTAAGTATTGATGAAAAAGATGCCCAATCTTGCGAATCCATCCAGGTAGTAACAGTAATTGCGGCACTTGGCTGCACTGCAACTTCCTCTCTATTTTTATTTTCATAAGCAAGTTTTACATACTCAACAATTCGTGTCATCTCATCAAAATATTGTTTCTTTACAGGATTCTTCCTTATATCGACATAGGTTCTATAAGAATCTCCTGCGATACTCGCAACAAGTCCTACAAGCTCATACGTATCTAAATCTTCAAATAGTCCGCTATCTATCGCTTCTGCAAGTTCTAAAACTAAACTGGTACAAAGCTCAGCTGCCCAATGACCTTTTTGTGTAAGTTTGTTGTCTTTAATGTGTCCTAAACTTTCAAGCGCTCTAATCGTATTTTCAAGCTGCATTGACTGCCTATTTTTTAGCATCTCAACTTCTTTTTGTCTTCTATTTATTTTCTTTTTAAATTTTTTAGCTTGCTCTTTTTGAAAATCATCTTTCTTTTTATCATATTCACTTTGAAGCACTCTAACTTCCTTTTCAAGTTTATCTGCTTCTTTTCTATCTAAAAATCCTGCAAAACTTTTCTCTACTAAAAATCTTAAATCTTCAACTTGACGGAACTTTAAAAGATTTAAAACTGTCGAAGGTGCTGCAAAATACGCCGAACGAAGTGGCTCAACTGGTTTTTTAATAATTTCACTTACTACTCTTGCATCAGAAAAAAGTCCTGGTGCAATAAGGCAAATTCCTACTGAGTCTTTTCCTCGACGCCCAGCACGTCCTGACATTTGTTGAAATTCAGATGAAGTTAAAATTTTAAATCCTTCTGCACCACGTTTGCTATGTGCAGTAATAATTGTAGTTCTTGCTGGAAAATCAACGCCAGCGGCAACCGTACCAGTTGCAATCATAAGGCGAAGCATTCCTCGTCCCATAAGTTCTTCTAATAAAAGACGCCATAAAAGAAGTTGTCCTGCATGATGTGCACCAGCTCCTGTTTTTACAAGTGCTTCGTATTGTTGGTGACCATAAATAACCTCTCTTTCCATTTGATATTTTTCAATAATTTTTTCTACTTCTGCTTTAATTAATTCTTGGTTCTCAAGTGGAAGCTCTGCGCTAGTTCGCATAGAAAGTTTTTCAATATCATCATCGCATTGTCTTCTTGATGTTCTAAATAATAACGCAGGTAACAAATTATCTTTTTTTAATTGCATCAGCATTGTATATACTGGATATTCACTAATCATATTTTATTTTTCCTAATACTAATTCAAGCTACGTAATTTTAGTCCCCCCCTTACGGGGTGGTGTGCAAGAGGGAACTTTTCATACAATCGGGTAGCTTGAATATTCGCCTATCGGCGCATATTCAGCTTCCCCCGGTCCTAGCACCGCATGCTTC
>CAKMMH010000052.1 GCA_927798255.1 uncultured bacterium
TAGACCTGAGATGGTTAAGTTTAGTAAGAATGATTTACAAAGTAATGATAAAACTCTTTTTAATATAGGTATTGGGGAACTTAAAAAATATTCATTTCAAGGTTGCATGACAAAACTTTTATTTGAATTAGAAAGTTTAACAGGAGCTAGACCTGTAATGCCTACACTTTCTTACGGACAACGTTTTGCAAATATAGTGTGTACGACTGCAAGCTCTGAAATACAAGATAATTTAAAAATAGGTGATAAGTTTAATATATTTTTAAAATCGTATCATGTTCTTGAACCTAGTGCTTTAAAATTTATTTATTTAGCAAATGATTTAAAAAGGAAAGAAGGGGCGCTTACTGTAGGAAGAGAGCTTGCACTTTCATCTCATGGAACGTTAAATTTATTTCATGTTTGTGAAAAAGAAAATGAGCAAGAAGATTCACTATTAAATTTAAAGAAATTAAAAGATAGTATTTCTGATACTAATAATAATTATCATTTTGATGTTAAGGTAAAGACAGGAAAAGTTTTAAGCTCATTTATTAGAGAAGTGCAAGAAGGGTATTATGATGTTTCGTTAATTGATGCTTCAAATGTTAATAGCAAAATTAATGTTCAAAAATTAAGAAATATGATTAAGAATATTTTAATCTTAGCTGGTGTTCCTGTGCTTATTGGAAATAGTATGAATAAAAATATTAATAAAGTTTTAATATGTACTAGGTGTGGTGAGCCAGGGAAAGTTGTATTAAATTTTGGTGCAAGACTTTCAAGACATTTAACTTCAAAAGTTACTTTATTTAATGTTTTAGATAATAAAATTAATAAGGAAAATTTAAATAAGTTAAAAGCTATAAGTAGTTTAGAGCAAGGAAAAACGCTTTTTAATATATATAATATTAAAAGCGATATAAAAGTTACTCAAGGTAATTTTGAAACAGAAACTTTAAATGAAGTTTTTACAAATGATTATAATTTAACGATATTAGGTGCGCCTATCGATCAAGAAAAAGAAGTCATGGAACTGATTAAAAAAATTATATTAACAACAAAAAGTAGTGTGCTTATTGTACCATCGTCTGCATCATGAGAATTTATATTATGTTTTTTATAATGACCTTTCGTAAGGATAATAAAATAAAGATAATAAAAAAAAGAGAGAAGATAAAATATATCTTCTTATCTTGATGCTTGAAAGGAGGCTTTTAGTTGCGATATATAAAACTAGCTTTCGAAAGAAAGCGTAGTCTTATCTTTAAATTTGTTAGCCACTTGGCGAATCATCTCACCGTCTTTAAAAAGTGATTGCACCATAGCACATGCTATAGAGAACAATCCAATTCGAATAATCCAAAGAGGAAAAATCGGAAGTAATGTGTAAACTATAAGCGAAACAATTGCGATTGAACTAAACACTAACCATATGATTTTGAGATCTTCATAAATTTTAATATGAAAGTACTCAAACATCACAGCTATAGCAGCAAAAACTTTTATAAGCAGATATAAAATTGCTTCTGTTAAAAGTAATGCTATTGCAAAGTATACCCAAGTCATAATTAAAACCCTTTCGTATTAAATAACAAATGTAAAAACCGTTTTAGCCTTATGGTCGCATATTATCCAATCGTTTTAAATATCAAAATATTATATATGATTAATAAAATGAATTTTTTGTGTTTTAAAAAGCTTGAATTTTGACATTAATAGAACAAAAAGGAGTATATGCAAATTTAAATTCTTCTATTTACACAATGATGTAAAAATTATATTCTACATCCTAAGGTGGTTTGCTTTTTCTAAAGTAATTCTCTTACATGTAATTGTACATTGACGTCAATTTAATAAAATTCATATAAGGTTGAAAGGAGAAGATAAGGTGATTTTCCTACTTTCTGTCTGTATTAATATGGTTGTGATGTTAATTTGCACAAATATCATGTTAGAATGGCTTTATATTTCTTCTAAGTTAAAATGGTTTTATACTGGTTCTAAGAGGAGGGGTATTGATATTTTCAGCCATTACATTACAATTACGACTTTGCTGGTTGTTGATGTATTGCTGATGAATTTTGATGAAAGCTATAATGTTTTTTATAAGGACGCCCTTTCGGGAGCCCTAGTCATATTTGGAATAGCAGTGGGAGCTTCGATTGTTATGTTTTATTATGAGTATTTCAAATGAAAAGCTTAAAGCTCTTAAAATGATGAACCATGGTTAAAATGAACTCTGAGAGAGTGGATGATGCTAGCTTGCTAGTCCATTCTCTCTTATCCTATCTTTTTTATTTTTTTCCTCTTATAGTTTATTATTTTTACTAGATATTAAATGTAAATTTATCAAAAATCTCTCTTTTACTACTTTAGTACTTTATATATTTTTTTTTTTCTCTTTATAGTTTCTAATTCTTTATTATCAGTTTCTTTAATTTTATTAATAGTTATATATTTTATATATTCTATTTATATATTCAGTATATGATTTTTATTATTTGTTGGCCGGTCGCCAAGTGGTAAGGCTCTGGATTCTGATTCCAGCATCCGCAGGTTCGAATCCTGCTCGGCCAGTTTTTTGTATTTATGCCTGATTTTTTCAATATTGTTCATAATTTCAAATACTTTTTTATTTATTTTTTATATTTTCATATTGTAATTTTTCTCAAAATATGTAGGATCTTTGTAGTGCAAGAAGGCTTTTTGGTTTTTTAAATGAATTAAATAAAACATAGTTTTCTTTTCTATGTAATTTCTTTTTCATGTTATTTTTATTGTTAATTTTAGTTGGTGATCACTAATTTTAAGTTTTTCATGACGGGGTTTTCTTTATAGTTTAGCTCTTTTAAAAAAATAGCTTTTTTGTAGTATCTAATTTTTTAAGGAATTAACCTATTGAATATAAGGATGTTTAAGTATGAATGATTTAACGGAAAAACTTAGAGAAAGTAAGGCTGTTATAAAAGTATTTGGTATTGGTGGTGCAGGTGTTAATGCTGTTAATAATATGCTAACAAGCGGTTTAGAAGGGGTTCAGTTTTATGCTGCAAATACAGATGCTCAAGCGTTATTATCAAGCAAAGCCCCAGAAAAAATTCAGATAGGTGGAGAAGTTACAAAGGGGCTTGGAGCAGGAGCTGATCCTGATGTTGGATATGCAGCCGCTAAAGAAAGTGTAGAAGAAATTAGAAAAGCATTAGAAGGTGCAGATATGGTATTTGTTACTGCCGGAATGGGTGGTGGAACAGGTACGCTTGGTGCTTCAGTTGTTGCAGAGGTTGCAAGAGAGATTGGGTGTTTAACAGTTGGTGTTGTAACTAAGCCATTCCTTTTTGAAGGAAAGAGAAGAGCAAAAAATGCTGAACGTGGTATCGAAGAATTAAAGAAAACTGTAGATACATTAATTACGATTCCTAACCAGAGATTATTATCAATTGCAGGAAGAAATACTTCACTAATTGATACATTTAAAAAGGCTGATGATATTCTTTATCAAGCAGTTAAAGGTATAAGTGATTTAATCATTTTCGAAGGTCTAGTTAATGTTGACTTTGCGGATGTTAGAGCTGTAATGTCAGAAATGGGTATGGCTATGATGGGTGCTGGTTCTGCTACTGGTGATAACCGCGCTGTTGAAGCTGCAGAGAAAGCAATTTCTAGTCCACTTCTAGAGGATATTTCAATTCATGGAGCAAGAGGTGTTCTTATCAATATTACTGCTTCTCCTGATGTTACACTTCAAGAAGTTAATGAGGCTGCAGAACTTATTCAAGCTGAAGCTCATGAAGATGCAAACATTATTTGGGGTATGGTAATTGATCCAGATCTTCAGGATGAGGTAAGGGTAACAGTTATTGCTACAGGATTTGCAGATACTATGGAAGTTAAGCCAAGTCCTATCAAGAATGCAGTTAATGATGATAGACCAAGATTCCCATCTTTTTGGCAACCAAAAAATGTTGTAAATGACAACAATCAAGGAATGTCATCTCAAAGTGGTGTGAGAGTTAATAAAGTACCAGTAATAGGTAGTAGTATTAGTAATGACGACCATGGTATACCTCCATTTCTTAGAAAAGATATGGATAAACAAAAATAATTATAAATTCTAAATAGAATACGGTTATGACATACGAAGAAAGAGAAACTAAGTATTATGAATCTGAAGAGTTGAAACATGGATTAAGAAATAATACTGATAAAGTTTCTCTTTTTCGTTTAAAAAGGCAAGCAGAAACTCCTCAAAGATTCGTTTCCTCATTTCTTTCTCAAAGAGGTCTAGAACCTAAAATGGCTGAGTATCGTTTTGTTAATAATTGGAGCCAAATTGTAGGCGAGGGAATAGCAGCGCATGCAAAGCCAATGATGCTTAAAAATAGAATCCTTTATATTGGTGTTTCTAGCGCATCTTGGATGCAAGAATTATCATTTCAAAAAATGTTTATTTTATCAAAGCTAAATGAATTTTTCGGCCAAAAAAATAGAGTTATTGATCTCAAGTTTATCTCTAATAAATAAATTTGATAAAAATTATTATAATCACTTTACTTTTTTTTATTTAATGTTTATACTAATTAAGTTCTTATGAATGCGGGTGTAACTCAGTTGGTAGAGTGCAACCTTGCCAAGGTTGATGTCACGGGTTCGAGTCCCGTTACCCGCTCCATTCTTTTTTCTCCTTATAAATTTATCTTTTTAGTTAAAATTTGATTTTTCCCATTTTATATTCTAATTGTTCAGTTTATTATTTGATTAGGTATAAATTTTTTAGGAAACGTTTATTAATTTCAAATTACTTAATATAGACGTTACAAAGTAAGTTTGACTTAAATGAACTTGTAAGCACGTGGTTTTAGCTAAGTAGTTATGATGACAATGCCCCAATGGGGCTACTTAAGCGAGCACAAAGTGCGAAGCGACATAGGCTGGAACGGAGACACACGAACGTGTGGCTGGCCAAGTAGACAAGCAATTTTGCGTATGCAAAATTGTACTGGATACTTGGTTGCACGAAGGAATCCCCCTACGTTGAACCTCGTTAGGGGGCACTAAAATAAATTTTTGTATTAATTAGCGTTTCATTTATTTTTTTAGCGAGGTTGAAAGTTTGGAAGCCACTAATAAAAGTTTGAATATTAAAGGAAAATTAATTGCACCAAAATTATTACTATTGTTCTTTTTATCAATTGCAATTTTTGTATGTTATGCACTTCGTGATGTAGCATTTATGCTAGTTTTGTCTTATATGGTTGCGTATATAATTGACCCTGCACTTGATTTTTTAAAAACAAAAAAAATTCCAAGAAATATTGGAGTTTTTATGATGGTTGCAATTTTAATTTTATTAGTAGTTTTGTTCTTTCTTGTGTTAACACCATATTTTATAAAAGAAATATCAATTTTACAAAATAAAATACCAGATATCATTAAATTTTTTCAGAATAATTTTGAGAAATGCATTGCATATGCGCAGACAAAATTTCCAAATTTTAAAGTAGATGATTTTTCTCAAAATAAAATTTTTTCAATGATTACTACTGAACATATTCAAAAGTTTTTACATGGCGTAACATCTACATTGCTTGCTGGTTATTCATATACTATGGCACTTGTTAATGCATGTTTGTTTCCAATTTTTGCTTATTATTTTTGTGTTGATTTTGATAAAATTAATAAAGCATTTTTTAATTTAATTCCTAGGCAGTATAAAAAAGGTTTAAATAATTTATTATTAGATATAAATAAAGGAATTTCTGCATATTTAAGAGGGCAACTTCTTATTTGTTTTCTTTTATCAATTTTATATGCATTGGGGCTTTCAATAGTAGGAGTTGATTTGTGGCTTTTAATAGCAATTATTTCTGGTTTTGCAAATCTAATTCCATATCTTGGACCTTTCTTTGGATTTTGCTTTGCTACCATAATGGCTTTGGTTTCTGGTGGTGGTGTTGCAATGTTATTAGGAGTTTCAATAGTGTTTGGAGTAGTTTCATTTTTAGAAAGTATGTTTATAACTCCAAAGATTCAAGGAAAAAACATCGGGCTTTCACCTCTTGCTATAATGCTTGCTTTAATTGCAGGGGCAAAAGTTTTAGGAATTTTTGGTATGCTTATAGCGATACCTTGTCTATCAGCATTAAAGGTAATTTTTAAATATTATTACAGTTATGCCATTTTAAAGACATTTCCTTACAGACGTGTTTCTAAGTAACGATAAATTGTTATTAATGAATTAAAATTTTATTTGAAGTATTACTTTCTCCAAAAAGTGGCATAAAGTATCTATCGAATTCTTCATCTAGTGAATCTCTAACTTCTTTGTCATCTTCAATATTTTCAATATCATCTTCAAATTGAAGATTATTCATATGATCATATAAATCTTTGATATCATTAATTGCCATTTCAATAATTTCGCAAATATTATCATTTGAAAGTGTATTTAATTCTTTTGTTTCGTCTAAATTTAAGATATCTTTCTTGTTCTCTTTCATGTTTTTGCCCTTAAAATAAGATTCGTATATAAAATCTTTTCTTAAGTGATATTGTCGGGAATGGATAGTCAAAACTTTAATAATATTTTATAGCTTAAAATTTAGGGGGCATTTTTACGATAGGGGGCGTTTGATAGTAAAATTGAGATGTTATATTATCTCTTGCAATAAACTATAATAAATGGTATTTTACCATATGTAGTTTAAGAAGTCTTTGTCCTTTCCGTGATATAAAACAAGTCCATGTTTTATAAGTTTTTTTCAAGCGCATATTTGTTTTTTGAATAAGCCTTGTAGCCTTTTGCTTTGAGAAGTAAAACTGGTATGGATATCGGACTATTAATTACATTTAATTTGATTAAGAATTATGCTTTTAAAATAACTTTAAATTTTAACTAGATACGAAAGAAAATGTTTACAAATAAACAAATTAGGGAATACATAGAGGAGATAGTAAATCAAGAAGGATTCGAGGTATACGATATTGAATATCCTTCTTCTAGCGTGTCTGGTGTTATTAGGGTGTATATTTTTTCAAGCAGTAAAACTGTGACAGTTAGTGATTGTGCCACAATTAGTAGGCGTATTGCTAACCTTCCAGAATATGAAGAAATAGTACCAGGGAATGTTACTTTAGAAATTTCAAGCCCTGGAATTAATAGAAGCTTAAAAACTAAAGAACACTTAAAAGGTGCTATCTCTGAAAGAGTAAAAGTTAAACTTAAAAGTGCTATTGAGAACAAAAAAAGTTTTCTTGGCATTCTTAAAAATTTTAATGGAGAGTTATTAACCATATTTGATGAGTCTTTAAAAAAAGAAGTACAAATTGAATATGATAATATAGCAAGTGCAAGAATAGATTTTGATTTTAATTCATAAGAGAGTGAAATATGAAATTTGAACTAAATGCAATATTAAGCCAAATTGGGAAAGATAAAGGAATTGATAAAAAAATTCTTATTGAAGCTGTTGAATCAGCAATGCTTTCAGCTGCAAAGAAACATTTTGGTCATGGACTTAATCTTGAAACAAGTTACAACACAGAAACAGGTGAAATGGAAGTAGTTGAATTTAAAGTGGTTGTTGAACATGTTGAAGACCCAAATACACAAATTAGCTTAAAAGATGCAAGAGAGCAATTTGACCCAGATGCAATGATTGGTGATGAGCTCGGTAAAAAATTAGATTCAACAGTTCTTGGAAGAATTGCCGCTCAAACTGCAAAACAAGTTATAGTTCAAAAATTAAGAGATGCTGAAAGAGGTGTTATTTACGAAGAATATAAAGGCTCTAAGGGTGATACAATTAATGGTATCGTTCAAAGATATGAAAAAGGAAATGTAATTGTTAACCTTGGAAGGACAGAAGCTGTGCTTCCAAAACGTGAGCAAATTACAAAAGAACGTTACAGGCAAGGAGATAGAATTCGCTCAATGATTTTAGACATTGATAGATCTGCAAGAGGTCCTCAAATTATTTTAAGTAGAAGTCATCCTAACTTTTTAAGAAAATTATTTGAACAAGAAGTTCCTGAAATTGCAGAAGGAATAATTCAAATAAAAGGTGTTGCAAGAGAACCTGGTGAAAGAGCAAAAATTGCAGTATATGCAGAAGATTCTGCAATAGATCCAGTTGGAGCTTGCGTTGGTATTAAAGGGTCAAGAGTACAAGATATCGTTCAAGAGTTAAGAGGCGAGAGAATTGATATTATTACATGGACAGCAGATGCTCCTTCATTTGTTGCTCGTTCATTATCACCTGCTGAAGTTACAAGAGTAGTAATGGATGAAGATGAAAAAACAATGGAAGTAGTTGTTGCAGATGATCAACTTTCACTTGCAATCGGAAAAGGTGGACAAAATGTTAAGCTTGCAAGCAAGCTTACAGGTTGGAAAATCGATGTAAGAAGTGTTGGTGCAGTAGAAAAAGAAAATAAACAAGCTCTTGAATCTCTTGAAAGTATTAGCGGTGTAGATTTCTCTATGGCTCAATTATTACTTCAAGATGGATTTAGAAGTGCAAAACATGTTGCAGATGCCACTGTTGAAGAGCTTCTAGAAATTGAAGGAATGAATGAAGATCTTGCTAAGAGCATTATTGAGAGTGCAAAAAATGTTGCTGCTAAAGAAGAGTTTAGTGAAACAAAATTAAGCATGCAAGATTCAGATTTAAATAACTTATCAGTTAGTGATGATATTAAGAATAAGTTATTTGATAATGGATATCATTCAATTCAAGAATTAGCAGTTGCTGATTTAGATAACAAGTCATCTTTTGACTTCTTAGAAGAAGAAGAGATGGAACTTTTAAAGAAAACTCTTGATGATTTCTTTAAAAGAAAAATTGAATTATAAATTTTTATAGGTCCTAAAACATGTCAAAAAAACAATTTAAACATGAAAGGATTTGTATGGTTTGTAAAAAAAAAGATTCTAAGGCAAATCTTTTGAGGTTTGTCTTAGAAGATTTAAAACTTATTTATGATGCTAAAAAGTGCCATGAAGGACGAGGCACTTACATACATGATAATAAAGAATGTTTGGATTCTTTAGGAATTCAAAAAAAACTTAAAAAAGCTTTTAGAATTAATGAGAATGTTAATTTAAATCTTGAGATTCTAGAAAGCTTGAAAAATTTAAGTACTACTCGTGAGAAAAGCTAATTAATACTTTAAGAGCTTAAATTATTAAATGCCGCGTAGTGGTAAACCATAATAAGCGGAGCGAGTGGTGCTAGGGCGCGCGGGTTCTGTAGACGAACGATGTGAGGCTGCCGGTGTAGACGCGTGTTTGTTCGCGTTAACGAAAAACACGTGGATACTCCGGTGTATGGGGGATAGCCCCTAAATCCCGACCCCGTAAGGGGGCGACTAAAAAATTTGATTGTACACACTATTTTTAGAGTATATAGAGAGAGGTATAGTTATTATGGCAAAAATCAGAATATATGAACTTGCAAAAGAGTTAGGAGTCGAAAATAAAGACATCCTTAATAAAGCGCAAGAGCTTGGAATGGTTGACAAGAAATCTCACTCTAATGCTCTTGATGATGAAGAAGTAAGAAGAATTAAAAAGGCTTTTAGTGCTTTGAAAGAGAAAAGCCCTGTTACTCCTAAGGAAGCAGTAGTTATCACAACAACTAGAGTTGATAAGCTTACAGGTAAATCTGATACAATTGTAGAGAAGCGTTCAGGAAATATAATTAGAAGAAGAAAACATGTCGAAACGCCAAGTGATACTCAAAGCGTTGCATCTACTCCTACAAGCGATAATCAAGATACTGTAAATAAAGAAAATGAAAATAGTGTAGCAGAAAATTTGTCAACAGATATTACAAATAGTGATTCTAAAAACGTAATTGATAACGAAAATAAAGATACTGATATAAACAAAGAGACTGTTGAAGCTAGTGATACGAAAGAAAAAGATGAAACACTTTCAGGTAAAGAAGATGATTTAGCTGTACCTCAAAGTGAAGAAAAAGATGAGACTACCATAAAAGAAAAAAGTGATAACTTAGAAGAAAAATCAGAAAGTAAAGAACCGCCTTCTGATGAAGAATTGATTAGCAATATT
>CAKMMH010000053.1 GCA_927798255.1 uncultured bacterium
CTCTATTTTGTACTACATTTGAATCTGAAAGCTCATGAGAAAGTTCTTCATATCTTTGTTCAACTTCTTCTAATTTACTAAACATAACCTATATTCTCACTATAAAAACTAATATTTAATTTACTACAAAAAAAATTATAAACTTAATAAATTTTTGAAAAAAAGGTTTTAGCTTTCTGCTAAGCGAAGTGCTTCTGTAAAAATCTTCATACGATAAGGAACAATTTTTTTATTTGAACGAGATGGATGTACTTTATTTGAAAGTAATGTAATAACTAAATCTTTCTCTGGATCAATCCAAAGAGAACAACCCGTGAAAGAATTTAACCCTACAGCACTACTAGAAAAACCACAAGAAAGCATTAAATTTTCTTTTGATGCACGTTCCCATAAATATGGAGCATGATCAGTTTCAAGACCAATAAATTCTTTTGTAACACTTTCATCAAAGATTTCACTTTCACCACGTAAAGCTCTTAAAATTTCTATTCCAAAAGTAGTAACATCATTAACATTTGAGAAAAGTCCTGCGTTTCCTGCGATTCCTCCTATTGCCCAAGCATTATCATTTTGTACTTCACCGCAAAGAATTTTCCCTCTCCAATCACAGTTTTCTGTAGGTGCAATCATATTAACTACAGGAGAAAGTTTTTTAAGTCTTAGTAAGGATAAATCAATAAATCCAGTATTTGTTAAACTTAGTGGATTAGCGACTTCTCGCATGAAAGCCTTATCTAAACTATTTCCGCTTAATACTTCTATTAAAAATCCTAAAAGTAAATTTGCAACTTCACTATGATATGTCTTGGTATTTGGTGTAGTTTTTAAATTACTTCTAATAATCTTATTTAGCACATATTCTTTTGCACCACGGCTTGCAAGCATTCCTATTCTGCTTCCCTCACTATTTCTTGCGATTTCTTCATAAAATGGATAAGAAGCGATAAGTCCTGATTGTGAAGTTAATAAGTTTTTAATAGAAATTAAAGATTTTCCATTTACACTAAATCCTTGTAAATACCTACTTACCAAATCATCAACTTGACATTTTTCTTGCTTAACATAAAGCATAAAAAGAGTTGCTGTACAAAAAATTAAAGTAAGCTCGCCTAAATCATAAATAGTATCTTGAGTTACAATTGAATTACTATCTGTATTAGCATCTTCTTCGATTAATCTATTACCAGATGCTTTTGTAAAATTAAATTCGTTTTCTTGACCATCATTTTTAATTATACTAATTACAGCGCCTGGAAATGCCCCTGCATCGACAGCCTTATTAAGACAAGAAACTAGTTTTGAAGGGTCTTTTCCCCCTGTCATAATATATGAATTGTTTAAAACTTTTGCTGTATTATTCATAATAATCTATTGTAGAAATCCTAGAAAATTTTTGTTAAAAATTTCTCAAATTTAAGTGTTTCCTAAAATTGCATAATTAAATTAAAATGTAAAAAAAGATAAACGCAAAAAATCAAAAAATAAAATTAAAAATAATCAAATATAAACAATCAAAATCTCTTTTTAAAACCATTTATAATGAATGAATATAGCAAAATTTTATAAAACTTGCAAAAACCCTAATTATTAAACAAAAGACATAAAGTCTGTAACTTACTTAAATAACAATAATTTTAAAAAGTTTTTGAAAAATACTTGAAAATTTAAATTTTAATGTCCATATATTGAAAAGCATCAGGGGTTTTTAGAAAAATCTTAAAAAACTAATGATTCTTAAGTAAATTTTATATTTATAGTTTGGAGGGATACAAATGAGTAATATTAGACCATTACAAGATCGTTTAATCGTAAGACGATTAGATAGCGAAGAAAAGACAGCTGGCGGACTTTACATCCCAGATTCTGCAAAAGAGAAACCACAACAAGGTGAAGTTGTTGCTGTTGGAAAAGGAAAAGTTAAAGAAGATGGTACTGTAATTCCTATGGATATCAAAAAGGGAGATAAGATTCTTTTTGGAAAATATTCAGGAACAGAAATAAAACTTGATGGCGAAGAACTTTTAATTATGCGTGAAGATGAAGTTCTTGGAGTTATCGAATAAATCTTTTAACTATTTTGATTTTAAATAAATTATAATTTGTTAATAAAAGGATAAAGGTAAATATGGCTAAAGAGTTAAATTTTGGATTAGAAGCTAGAGAACAAATCCTTAGGGGTGTGAAGAAACTAGCTGATACAGTTCGTGTTACAATGGGTCCAAGAGGAAGAAATGTTGTAATTGAGAAAAGTTTTGGTGCTCCTTTAATTACAAAAGACGGCGTAACAGTTGCAAAAGAAGTTGAGCTTGAAGATAAATTAGAAAATATGGGAGCTCAAATGGTAAAAGAAGTTGCATCAAAGACATCTGACAACGCAGGTGATGGTACAACAACTGCAACAGTTTTAGCAGATGCAATTTATAGAGAAGGTTTAAAACTTGTTACTGCAGGACATGACCCAATGTGTTTAAAAAGGGGTATTGATTTTGCTGTTCAAACTGTAACAGAAGAGCTTCAAAAATTAAGCAAACCTACAAAAGGTAAAGATGATATTGCAAAAGTAGGAACAATTTCTGCAAATGCTGATAAAGAAATTGGAAACATCATTGCAGAGGCAATGGAAAAAGTTGGTAAAGAAGGTGTTATTACAGTTGAAGAAGCAAAAGGCCTAGAAACAACACTTGATGTTGTAGAAGGTATGCAATTTGATAGAGGTTACTTATCACCTTACTTTGTAACAAACCCAGAAAGAATGGAAGCAGAAATTGATAATCCATTAATTTTAATCCACGATAAGAAAATTTCTAGCATGAAAGATTTACTTCCTATCCTTGAGCAAGTAGCAAAAGCAGGTCGTCCTCTTTTAATTATCGCAGAAGATATTGAGGGAGAAGCTCTTGCAACACTTGTTGTTAACAAGATTCGTGGAACGCTAAATGTTTGTGCTGTAAAAGCTCCAGGATTTGGTGATAGAAGAAAAGCAATGCTAGAAGATATCGCAACATTAACAGGTGGAGAGTGTATTTCAGAAGATTGTGGTATTAAGCTTGAAACTGTAACAATGGAACAACTTGGTATGGCAAAAAGAGTTGTTATTAATAAAGATAATACAACAATTATTGATGGCGCTGGAGATAAGAGTGCTATTGAAGCAAGAGTAAAACAAATTAGAGTTCAAATTGAAGAAACAACTTCAAGCTATGATAAGGAAAAACTTCAAGAAAGACTTGCTAAGCTTGTTGGCGGTGTTGCTGTAGTAAATGTTGGTGCTGCAACAGAAGTAGAGATGAAAGAGAAGAAAGCAAGAGTTGAAGATGCTCTTCATGCTACACGTGCTGCAGTAGAAGAAGGTATTGTTCCTGGAGGTGGTGTTGCATACATTAGAACTCTAGATAAGATTGATTCTATTAAGCTTGATAATGAAGAAGAGATGTTTGGTGTTAAGATTATAAGACACGCTCTTGAAGCTCCTATTAGAACTATTTCAAAAAATGCTGGTGCAGAACCTGCAGTAGTAGTAGATAAAGTAAGAGCAGGAAAAGGAGCTTATGGATTTAACGCAGCAACTTGTTCTTATGAGGACTTAATGGAAGCTGGTGTTATTGACCCAACTAAAGTTAGTAGAACTGCACTTCAAAACGCTGCATCAATTGCAGGATTAATGCTTACAACTGAGGCTACAATTACAGAGAAGCCAAAAGAAGAAGCAGCTCCTAGCATGCCTGGCGGAATGGGCGGTATGGGAGGAATGGGCGGCATGATGTAATTAAAGCCTAAAAATCCCATTAAAAAACTTTTATTAGGAAAAGCGTATGCAAAAATTTTGTATACGCTTTTTCTATTTCTAAGGAAGTATTGATTAATTCAAAATTAAATCGCAAATACCACGTAATTTCTCGAATCAAATGCACATTTTGTGCAAAAATTTTCAAGTGCCATTAAGGCTAACTAATTATAAAAAAAAGCCCTCAGAAAGCTATCCCTAGGAGAACTTTCGAAGGCTTCTTTAGATTTTTTCTTGCGAAAAATCTTAAAACGCAATACGCTGGAACTTAGAAACCAAACTCGAGATCCACATGCAGAGCTCCACAGGGAAGCGTCGGACGCTTTTTAAAAGCGTATTAAGTTTCTCACTCACAATCAGTTCCTTTCTATGCTTGAACCATCTTCCCCCCCCCTTAAAGAAGATACTTTTTAAAGTTCCTTCTTCAAACCGTCAGCGTTTAGTATGCTATACCTAAAGATACCTAAAGACGCTAGTAAAAAATTCTTTATTGACCTATTTTTAATTACTCTTACTCAACATTCTCAGAACTATCACTTTCCTTCAAATCACTACTTTTTTCTTTATTGTTTTTTCTATCTAAATACGTAACAATTGGACCGCTTAGACAGTAAATTGCAGAAATAACAACCAATACTACTTTTGGATACCACCACAAAAGCCCTAAAAACATCGCAATTAGAATTATTGCATTCATTTGAAATTTTTTAGGGAATTTTAAAAGCTTAATACTTAAAAACTTATAATTTGATACCATTAAAAAAGAAACATAACACAAAACTACTGAAATTACACAAGAAAGTGAAAAAGATGGGATTACATCTTTTTTTCTAAAAGCAAATATTAGTGACATTAACACAACGGCAGCAAATGTAGTAGGAAGCCCCTGAAAAGATTTTAAATTTTCTGCAGAGCTATTAAATCTTGCAAGTCTACAAGCTGCGCACACTATAAATAAAAATGAAATAAAAATTCCAAACTCCTTATAGTACATTACCATAGCGTAATTATAGCACAATATTGCAGGTGCTAATCCAAACGAAACTAAATCAGAAAGTGAGTCAAACTCGAAACCAAACTTTGTACAAGCATTAAATTTTCTTGCAGTACGACCATCTAGGCCATCTAAAATTACAGCCAAGAAAACATATAAAATTGCCTTTTTAAAATCTCCATTATATGCAGAGCAAATTGAAAGAAATCCACAAAACATATTTCCAACAGTTAAAAGATTTGGAAGAACAAATCTATTTTTGTAAAGTTTTTCTCTAAACTCAGCTCTTTTTACAATCGGTCTATCTTTTATCATAAAACCTCACTTTGAAATAATTTAAAATTACACATCCATAATTTTATCACAATTATTCAATTATTTATAGTTAAATTGAATTATAAAAATTTTATGAAAAGCATACTATTTAAAGAAATATAGAAAAACATTGAAATAAGCATAGACATAATAGGTGTAACACACCAAGAAATACAAAGAGATGATATCTTTTTATACTTAACTTCTGTTCCACCTCTTATAAGCCCTACACCTAATAATGCCCCTATAATACTATGACTACTACTTACAGGAACCCCTATTATTGCAAAGACATGAAGCGTTATAGCTGAACTTAGCACAGCTACTACTGCTCCAAATCCGTCTATCTTTAAAACCCCTTTTCCTACTACTAACATAATTTTCTTACTATATGTTATCACACCTAAAGATATTGCCACACCAGCAATAAATGCAACTTGCTTAGTAGTTAAAGAAAAATCAGTTAAAATTGAAGATGGAATCACTCCAACAATATTTGCAACATTATTAGCCCCTAGTGAATAAGAAGCATAACATCCAATTATAATTAGCAAATACTTTATTATAATGTCATGATCTAGTATTCCAACTTTTAATCTCTTAAAAATATTAAACATTATATAGTAAACAATAAATGAAATTAACACGGCAATTATAGGAACAAGAGCCCAACATAAAACTATTTTTAAAAGTGGTTTAAAATTAAACACATGATTTACTATAGATGTTCCTAAAATTGCTCCGACAACTACTTGCGAAACACTTGCAGAAAGCTTTAATGAATTAGCAATAAACACGCAAAGCGCACTTGCAAAGGCGATACCTAATGCCATATTAAACTCATTTATAACATTATTACTATAAGAAAGTGCATTATAAGTTTCAATTCCAGCACTTCCTTGAAGAAAAGCTCCAAGAATTAAAAACCCAGAACAAAGGCACACCCCTAAAAGATAACTTACTATTTTTTCAGAGACTGCTAATCCAAAACAATTTGATGCATCATTTGCACCTAACGTCCAAGCTAAAAATAACGCACCTATCAATATTAAAACTATTTGTATATCCATAAAAAAAATTACAATCCTCTTTTTGCAACAATTATTCTTATTAAATCTGATGCATCTTCTGCCTTGTCACAAATACTAGATAAAATTCTAATCCACTCACTTATAATTAATTTTTTATAAGGGTCTATATCACTTTTATATATTTCCTCTGTTAGTAATATTTCGACATCGTCTGCATCACTTTCAATTTGAGAAATTTTTCCAATAAGAGGTAAAGCTTGATGATAATTTTTAAAAAGGACTTCCTCTGCATCAGAAAGTGCTTTAGTTATATTAACACCATAATTTATAATTGTTAAAATAGAACTTACACAAAAGTCTGGAAACATTTGAATATTATGAGTTTTTAACATCACCGCAACACTTTCTGCATGATTTGCAACTTTATCTGTTGCTTCTAATAAACTTAATATATCCCCTCTTGATTCAGGAAAAAGAGATTTACCATAAAGCAGCATTTCTAACTCTGCTCTTAAGTTATCGGCCTTTGACTCTGAAATCCTTACCATTCTTATTGCATCATCAAGCTCTGTTTTTTGAGGATCAACAACTGTTAAAATTGCTGTTTTTAATGCGCTTACCGAGTTTATAACTTCAAATCTAAATTCTTCAAAAAGTTCTTCTATTTGCTTTTTTCTTTTATAATCGAACATATTACCTCGTTTTTATTATCTTTTGACTTTTTACATCAACTCATAGTATGATAATAAACTAGAGTTATAATTATGAATACAGCAAAAGTTACAAAAAACACACAAGAAGTTTTGATAAATGTTAGTTCAAAAGAGCGCGTTTTAGCCGCTGCGCTTAAACTGTTTGTCGGACAAGGATATTTTAATACAAATATTCCAGACTTAAGCCGTGAAAGTCGTTGTAGCGTAGGCTCAATTTATCATCATTTTAAAAATAAAGAAGAAATTGCAAAAGCACTTTACGATTTAAGTATTTCTATTTTTAGAAAAGAACTAGAAAAATCAGTACATGACGTAACAAACACGGAAGAATTTGTTAAGAGATTAGTTAAGTCATTTTTGCAGTTTTCAGAAGTTAATGTTCAAACCTCTAAATATATTTGGCTTTGTCGCCACAGCGAGTTTTTAGACGGACTTGTAATGCGTCCTACTACTTTAGGATTTGATAATTTTGGAAGAATTTTAACTAAGGTTTTAAAACAAGGCATTAAAGATCATCAAATTAGACTTCTTAATGCAAATATTCTTTGGAGTATTATTTTTGGTATTCCTTTAGAATATGTTAGGGATTGGTTTGATGGCTATAACAAGCTTCCACCTTCAAAGGTTGCAGATCAAATTGCAGATGCTTGTTGGCGTGCTTTAAGAGCTTAACTCTTTTTATTAATTTTTTGGATTATAAATGGACAATCTTCTTACGCTCTTAATATTCTTTATTTCATTTAGTATCTTATTAATATTTTTTACTATTTCAAATTGGACACTAAGTAAGACTAAAAATATAAAACTAAAACACCTAGAGGAAAACTCAAAAAATTCACCTAATTTTAAGTACATTTGGTATTTAGCTAAAAATCGCGAAAGAAGCTTATATACAACATATATTTATATTATAGTTACAAGCTTTATATTAGGAGTGTGCTTATACAATATTTTAAGATTTTTAATTAATTATTTATCAAATTTTCTTTCAGTTAATTTTTCAATTATATTTAAAAGTCAAATAATATTATTTCCGATAGCATCACTATCATTTTTATTTCTTATGATCTTTTTTATAGATTTAATAAAAGGTATTTCATCTTTTAATGCTGAAAAAACGTTAACCGTATTATCTCCTGTATTATACTATTTTTGCAAAATTATTTCTTTTATTCCGCAATGCATCATAAATACTAACAATAAAATTTTAAAAGCGTTTGGAAAAGTTACAAGTAAACGTACTACAAGTAGTGTATTATCTTCAAAAGATATTGAAGACTTAGTTGAAGAAAGTAGTCAAAATGGTTTAATCGAAAAAGAAGAAAAAGAGCTTCTTAAAGGTGTGATTAATTTTTCAGATACATGTGTTAAGGAAATAATGACCCCTCGTCACAAAATAGTTGCAGTTGAAACTGACGATACAATTTTAGAAGTTTCCAAAATTTTTTCAAATGAAGGATTTAGTAGATTGGTAGTTTATGAAAAAGATTTAGATAACGTTAAAGGTATGGTTCTTGCAAAAGATATACTTACATACACGACAAATAACAATCATAATATAAATGCTCTTAATAACCCTATAAAAACTTTAATGAGACAAGTTTATTTTGTAAGAGAAGATAAAGAAATTGACTCGTTGCTTCAAGAATTTAGAAAGAAAGGAAATCATCTTGCTGTTGTATTAGACGAACATGGTGGCGTTGAAGGAGTTATTACGATTGAAGATTTACTTGAGGAAATTGTTGGCGATATTATGGACGAACATGATATTCTTGAGCAAAATC
The DNA here is from genome assembly GCA_927798255.1 of uncultured bacterium. Lineage (GTDB taxonomy): Bacteria > Bdellovibrionota_C > UBA2361 > UBA2361 > CAKMMH01 > CAKMMH01. The sequence goes on from CAKMMH010000053.1 coordinate 8,622, forward strand.
AAAAAAACGAGACTCAAGTTACGAAAAATAAAGGCGGAGCAATTATTATACCAGGATTCCTTTCAATCCATGATTATAATGAAAGCTATAAGCCAATTATTCCTGAAGGAGAATACGAAACAGTTGCTGGATTTATGATAAAAATGCTATCAAAAATGCCCCAAAAAGGCGATGAATTTGTATATAACGATTACATATTTATTGTAAATAATGTAGTTGAACATCGAATTGACAAAATAATGATAACGCCTATTTTAGGAAAGTAATTTTTTAAGAAAACGAAGATTAATTCAAAATACCCCACAGGGGATCAACTAAATTTTGCATAAATCAGTGTTTCTCTAAATTTAAAAAAAAGAAAAGATGCATGTCAAAAATTTTACATGCAGCTTTTCTTTTTTTTAGAATGAAATTATTAAGCTTATAAATTAGAAAGAAACTTCAACTCGCCTATTTACTGCTCTGCTTGGAGCGTCATTATCACTAAGAACTGGTCTTGTCTTTCCAAAGCTTACAGTTGAAATTCTATCTGCTGGAACTCCTAACGAAACAAGCTCATCTCTTACAGCCTTAGCTCTATCCATTCCAAGTTGCTTATTATAAGAATCTGAACCTATGTAATCAGTGTGACCATTTAACACTACATTAACGCCAGGTTTTTCTTTTAACATATTAGCAATTACTCTAGCTTTTCCTTTTCCAAGAGTATTTAACGACCTTTTATTAAAATCGAAGTTAACATCAGGAACATAAATTTCTCTTACAGCCGTTGCATTGCAACCACCATTTTCACATGAGTTTTCATTGTAAGCGTAATTTTGTTCGTGTGTATCATTATGTCCTAATTCTATTCTTGAACCTTTATTGTAATTGTAAGGAGGAATTTTGTTACAATCTGAATAGTCCGTATATGTATTAAAACAACTAGAGCTATCTCTATAATCAAATGGTTCTCTATAACCAAAAACGCTTCTAGAAGTCTCACTAGAAGAAATTGAATAATCAATTGGCCTAATTATCCCTTCTCTTAATACCCAACCAATAGGATGAAGAATATATGCTGCTATTCGTAAAGGATGTGATTCACTTTCTCTATATCTTGGTTCTGTGTAATACTTTATAGTTCCGTTATCTTTTGGCAAAGCATCTTGTGCTATTGTATTGTAAATAACACAGCAAATTGCAGTTACGAATAATAATACTTTTTTCATTTCATTCTCCAATTTAAAAAACCAGTGTATTCTTTTTTGTTGAAGAACTCGCGTAGCCCTGGCCTAGCGTACTAACGCGAGTGTATACGTTATTAAAAACTACTAA
>CAKMMH010000054.1 GCA_927798255.1 uncultured bacterium
CGGATATCAAATTCGGAAAAGTTTGTACATCCCATGTGGAAATCACTGGCAACAAAATTCTTACTGATGATATCGCTAAAAATTTCTTTATTGCAATCATGGCAACTTTGGGAAAATTTGGCGACTTCTATAGTGCGAGAATTCATTTCAAGGACGCCACGGGCCAACCTCAAATGAAAATGGCTCTTTCTGACGCTTTAATGAGAAAAATTCTCATGGCTAAGAAAAACGGAAACTAAATCTACTAGCTCTCGCATCGAAACTTAAAGGAGTGAACTACTTAAAGGAAGGAACCTTAGTATCGATGCGAGGCTTTTTTTAAATTCTTAATCTTTATAATTTTTATCTTAAGAATGCTAATCTTTCTTGCAAGTTTGCATCATCTGTAGAAGACTCATACATACGAAGATTGTTTTGCAAAAATTGTGGATCTAAATCAAGTTGCAGAGCAATCCATGCAAAACTAAAAGGAACCTTTGGAGTAAGCTCACTAAATATCCACTGTCTTGCACTTCTTACAACATGACGTTCGCAACGAGCTTGTCCGAAAGCATCACATATAGCACGTGACAAAACTGCTGCAAGTAAATTTCTTTCAGGTTTGATAGCGGAGTGACTATCTTGTGAATCTTGAAATTCAGAATCAAAATAATTAATAGCTGATAAATTACTCATACGACTTTTCTCCGATATGAGGTTAAAAAATTTTAAGGTAAAACATTTGATTAACAAAATTTCTCAATTAAAAAGAAAACCAAAAAATTTACCCAACGGCTTTAATAATTTTTTAATATTGTTTTATAATTATTTTTAACCTAAATTTGCTACCACCTTAATTTCTCCTTTACTTTTAAATAGTTATTAAAAATCTCATAATTCCTATCAAGTTAAAAGAAAAATTATAACCTCATAATAACTTATAAAAATTTAATTAAAGTAAAATACTTAATAAAACAAACATTTAAGTAATAGTTACTTTAAGCAAACTAAACTAACGATTCTGTTTTTATAATTTTATTTTAAAATAGTCAAGGAAATTCTGTAATATTTTTAAGTAAATACAATATTTTTTTACGTTAACTAATTTAAACTAAAGATAGAGAATAAAATATCATATAAATTCAATAAGTTACATAATTAATTTAGTTATTACAACTGGTTACCAAGATTACCTATAATAAAACAATGTTTATTTATAGTTGTAAATGTTAAATTCGCATTTTCTAATATATAAATACCCATAAATCAAAATTAAATAATCCCTAATTATTTTAGCTAAATGTTTTACTTTTATTTCAATTTTATATATACTCGAGTTTACATTTTTGATTATATTTTTATTTATCATAATTTTACGATTTTTAAATTGAAAGGAATTTTTTAATGAAAAACAAGTTGTTTATAAGCAATTTAGACTTTAGTATTACCCAAGATCAACTAGAAGATATTTTTAATGAAGTTGGAAATTTTATAGGTATTGTTATTGCTACTGACAAAGATTCTCGTTCAAGAGGGTTTGCATTTGTAGAAATGAAAGATGAAGAAAGTGCTCAAAAAGCAGTTGATGTTCTTAATAATAGAGAAATCAATGGTCGTCCTATGAAAGTTAGCTTTGACCGTGGTAAGAATCAAGATAATTTAAAAGCTGGCGAAAAAGCACAAGGACAAGTAAAAGAACAACTTCCTCCTATTCAAAGAATGCAATTATTCAAGAAGAAGAAAAAACTTGATCCATTTATAGATGATCCAAATTTAACTATCGATTATAGAGATGTTATTTTACTTTCTAAGTTTATAAGTGAAAAAGGGAAAATTCTTTCAAGAAAACTTACTGGGCTAACAGCTCACAACCAAAGAAAAGTTGCAAAAGCTATTAAACGTTCTCAAAACTTAGGATTAATGGCATTTAATAAATAATTGCATCTTTAAGTTTTAAGTATAGTTTATCAAAAAGCGCCTTAGAAAATATTTTTTAAGGCGCTTTTTGTTTATGACTTAATTATCAGCTAACAGTAAAGCTTTTAGTGTTTCGTTATATCTATTCTTAATATAAGTTTCGATATTTTTTTCTGAAAGAGTAGATAATAATTCTTTAATAACTTTCTCAAAATCAATTTTACGTTTCATTTCAAGACTAAAACTTTCGTAAATATCCCTAATAAATTTTTTATAATTATTAGAATCATCTCGACTTTGAGACATAAGCATCATGACTAACATTATAGTAAGCATCTTTCTTGTTTCGTTTACTCTTTCTATAATACGCTTTTCTATGTCCTTTTTGTTTCTAATTTTTTTATATTTATTAATTCTTTATTTTAATATTTTTTCTAATAGTGCTTTTTCCCTTAAATCATAATCTTTCAAATTCTTTAAAATTACAAAAAGACCTTTCTCTTCTTTTAAAGCTAATATTAAATCTTCTTTCTTTATTGATTCATTATCAATTTTATCATTAATTTTTTTAGCTTTTGAATTTTCATTTGTAGTTTCTAAAATCTTATCAGCCTGATTCCCATAAGATAATTCATTAAGATTTCTAGCACTCTCTTCTAAATTTTTTTCTGATACTTTTTCTTTATCAACATTAGAAATTTCATTATCACTCTTTTCTTTAACACTTACATTATTATCTTTTGTAAATTCATCACTAATTTTATCATCACAAACATTCAATTTTTTATTTAAAATAATACTTACAACTTGTTCTTTATTTTTTGACACATTTTCTTTTTTATCACTTGATAATTTTTGACTAATAACTATTTCTTCATTGTCAGTATTATCTAAAATTAATTTATTAACTTCATTATTTACAACTTGATTCTTATCATTATCCTTAGGCGTAAAATTTTCTTTTTCGAACTTTTGCAGTTCTCTTGTAAATTTATTCAAGATTTCATTCAAAGTATCATTTAAAACATTATCTTCTTTATTTTTTAATAAACTTTCTTCTTGGTCTTTAGAAAGTTTTTGTAGTACAAAAACTTCATTTTTATCTTTTCTAGAATTTAGTATTTTTCTATTGTTATTAATAATTTTATTATTAACAAAATCTTCTTTTAAACTTACATTATTAAGTTCTGTAACCTCACTTACAACATTATTTAAAATCTTATTTTTAACGTCATTAAATTCTTCATTATTTCGAAATACTTGTTCTCCCTTATCCTTTGATAATTCTTGCTCGATAAAAATTTCTTGTTTGTTATTATCTAAGTTTATCAATTTATTTTCATGATTAATAATTTGCCTTTCCTCATCTTGTAAACTTTCTTCATTATGTAATGGAGTATAAGTAAACTCTCTTATTAGACCAGTTAACACTTCATTTAATACTTTTTCTTCCTGGCTCATTGATGAATTTTCGTCTTGATTATTAGAATATTTTTTAGCCACATAAAAATCTTCTTCATCATCTTTTAAGATTTGTTTATTAGCATTATTGTTTATAACTTCTCCCTCATTTCCTCCCTCGTCTTCTAGTTCAGTATTTTTAGCTTTTGATGCACTGTTATCTCCCTTTAAACCATCAGCTAAACTTTCCTCTTGATTAACTGATGAATTTACATTTTCTCTTCCTTTGTTAACTACATAAAATACACCTTCATCACTATTAACATCTTTTAAATTATTTGAATTATTAGTAGCTTCTTCTTGACTTCCATCCCCTTCATCTTTTTTTAATTTATCATTACTCACACTTTGCGCACCATCATCACCACTTGCATCCTCAGTTAAAATCTCTTTTTGCACATTTTCAGGATTAGGATTTTGCTGTGCTACATTTTGAGAAGGTACTACTTGTACTTCACTAGAAACATTTTCTTGTTTTGCATTATTTTTACTTCCTAAAGAATTCTCTTCTTCTACACTTTCACTTTCATTAATAGGATTGCTTGTAGACTGTCCTTTTATTACTTCACTTTCTTTATCATTACTTTTTTTATCACTATCTTTGTCTTGATCTTCTAGAGATAACGAATTAAGAAAACTACCTAAAGGAACAGGGATAAATCCAGTAAGTGGCATTAACTTTTCTCCACTTTCTGTGGCAACTCTTGCAAATTTAACACCTTCTTTAACCCAAACAGAAGTATTTTTTGGAATCGCCATTTGCTCTCCCGCAGTCAACCATTTTCCCGTTCCCACACCGAGTATTCCCTCGCCTTTTTTAATAAACTTCATCTTCTCGCCAGTTTTTACAAAAGAAGTACCCGCTTTCTTTGCAATTTCTTCTGCCTTAGCTATTTTTCTTGCTATAGCTAACGATGCAATACCACCTAGACCTCCATCGATTGCGCCACTTGCTGCACCTTTTAAGCCTTCATTTAAAACTCGCTTTCCTAATCCTTCGCCATCGTTTAATCCTAATTTAGCTTCTGCCGTTCCCCTTACAGCTTCTATTGAAGCATGAGCCACACCTTCAATTGCAGCGCCAGCACCAGCGCCAGCTGCAATCCCTATCGCAGCTCCACCTATTCCTCCTCCTGCAGCAGTAGCAGCAGCACCACCTGCTACTAATCCTGCGCCTCCTGACGCTACTCCAAGAGCTACTAAATCAACTGTTAAAGCTATTTCTAAACCTGTTTCTGTATTTGTAAAATTTTCATCTACTTTTTGAAAAGCTTCGTTAACTTTTGAATAGGATACCGAAACTACAAATTTTCTTCCATCTAGGGTACTATTAACTCTTTCTTGTAATCTTTTACTTTTTTCTACTAACTCTTCTCTTAATTTACTAAGCTCTTGTGTTTTTCCTTCTTTTTTAGCTACTTCAATTCTTTTTTGAATATCTATTATCTCTTTTTTTGCATTATCAAAATATTCCCTTTCTCTCTCTAAATTTTCTAATTGAGTTTTTCTTTGTGCTAAAACTTCTTTATCAGCCTCTACTGTTTCTTTTGCTGCCTTCTTTGTACCAAAAGCCCATGATATCGCACCTGAATGTTTTTTTAGGAACTCCTGTGATGCTGTTAAATTTTTCCCCGCACCATTTACTTGTTCTTTAAGAGATTTTTCTTTTTTAGATAACTCATCATCTATGCTTTGTAAAAACTTCTCTATATTTGCAAAATTTTCTACATCTTCCTTATTAGCTTCACTAGTTGTATCTCTTGTATCCGATCCCGTCTTTAAAGCAGCAATTAAATCTCCACTTTTTACTAACGAATCTAATGCATTTATGACATTTTGAATATCATATGCGCTTTTAGCACTATTTGAGTTAGTAAAATTTTCATCAAGTTCATCTAAATTATTATCAATGATATGATTATCAACTAAAATTTTTGTTAACGTAGGCCATAAATTTTTTCTTGTCTTTAATTTTTTAGTTAAACCTAAGAACTCAAAAAATATATAATCAGCGACATTAGGATTATCTTTTAAAAATCCTACTAATTGTATCTTTCCATCTTGTGTTATTACGCCCTGATTTAATTCATTTATTAAATTTTCAATTTGAGAAACTTGTCTTAACCGTTCTCTTTCAATATCTGTACTTTGTTGCTTGCTATTAACAGTGACTCCATCAATTTTTGCATTTTTTTGACTAAATTGCTTACTAACAGTAGAACGTAAATCTTCTTGAGGTTTTAAGCTCTGATTTGATGAAGACTCTGAAGTTAACGATTGTGTTAGGTTAGAACTATCTTTAGAGACCCCCTGATTAGTAGTATTATTTGGATTAATTTTAGGGAAATCTTCCATTTATAAATCTTTATATTAAAAAACACACTAAAATACCATTATAGAAAAAAAATACTATTTTGTCATGTTATGATGAAAATTTTAAAAAAGTGACATTTTTTATTTATCGTATTGAATTTATTAAAATTATTGCCCAGTAACTGCTATTACTGTTTTCCAAAGTTCCCCTTCTTCCCTAACTTGTTTCTTTTTTCCTATCATCATTTTAATTGGAATGTAAACAAAGTGTTCATTAATTATTCCTACTGCCATATTTGTTCTTCCTGTCATTGCAGCATGTACTGCGTTTTGTCCAAGTACAAGACAAAACTCTGAATCACTAGGGTCTGCAAGTTGGTTTCTAATAATATAACTTGGGTCTATATATTTTACTGTATGGTCAATTCCTCTTTTTGTTAAATATTCTTTTATCTTTTCTTTTAACAAAAGTCCGATATCTCCCATCTTTTGATTTCCAGATAAATCTTTTCCTAATTTTTCTTTATCAAAATATTTTTGTCCAGCTCCTTCTGCTACAACAATTACAGCGTGATGTTTCCTGAGAAGTCTTTTTTCTAGTTGCATTAATAGCCCATTCTCACCTTCAAGCTCAAAATCGACTTCTGGAATTAAACAAAAGTTAACATTACTAGAAGCAAGTGTCACATGTGTTGCAATAAACCCTGATTCTCGCCCCATAAGTTTAACAATTCCAACGCCATTATATGCGGCCCTTGCCTCGGCATGCGCAGAATTTACTGCAGTTCTTGCCTCTCCTACGGCCGTTATAAAACCAAAGCTCCTACTTGTCCAACATATGTCATTATCAATTGTTTTTGGAATTCCTATAACTGAAATTTTTAAATCTCTTTCTTTTATTCGATTTGCAAGAGCCATTCCACCTTTTAAGGTACCATCTCCTCCTATTACAAATAAAATATTAACACCATACTGTAAAAGTGTATCAATCATATCATCAGGGTCTTGAGGTCCTCTAGATGTTCCTAAAATTGTACCACATAAATCTCCGACATCTTTTACTGAATCTTCTGTAAGCTCAATTGGTGGATATTTAGATTTTGAGCTTATTCCTTTATATCCATACATGAATCCAAGGACTTTTTTTACTTTATAAAGTTTTAGTGCAGTGATACTCACAGCCTGTATCACATCATTAAGCCCAGGGCAAAGTCCACCACAAGTTACTATTCCACATACTGTTTCTTTAGGGTCAAAAAATATTTTTTCTTGAGGGCCAGCTTTTTCAAACATTGGTATTTCACCAAGGGTTTTTAAATGATAGTCGAACTCCTCTTTTCTACTATAAACTATAACTCTTTCATCAGGTGACAAGTAATTTACCTTCTTTGAACATAAAGGCGATTTTATATTGCATTCACCTAAAACTTCGATACTTGTGTCTTTAATGTTTTTAATTTTTTCCATATAATGATAAATGTCGGTTAGATTTAAATATTTTTTTACAACAATTTTAAATAATAAACAACTCACTGTTTTTATTATAAAAAGGTAACTAAATGAAGTTTTCTAAAATTATTTTTTTAATCTCAGTTCTATTTTTATTTACATCTTGCATAAATTCTAATTTAAGATACGCCTTAGATGCAGAAAAAAGTGGTGACACCAATAATGCAATAAAACATTTTGACAAGTATCTTAATGAAAATTCAAACGGTAAAATTATAAAAACATCAAATAAAAAAATTAATGCTTTGCAGGCTAAAAGTTTAGCCCATAAAATTGATATGACACTTGAGAATCAAGAAGATTCACTTAGTGCTGATGATTTAAGAAAATTACTTAAAAAAATAAAAAATTATTCTTTCTTAGATCCTGATGATATTATTTTTAGTTTAACAAGATCAAGAATCAATGAACGATTAGATATCATCAAAAATGAATGCCAAAGTTTAGAAAATATACTAAACATATTTTTAGAAAACAAAGAAAATTTTAAAGCATATAAGACATTTAATTTTATAAAAGAAAAAGATAATAAGTATCTTGTTGCACCACTTACAGAAATTAAAATTATTGATATTTATGTAAAAAACAACGAAAAAAATTTCTTTAAAAATTTAAACAACAATGATTTTGAAACAGCCTCTGAGTTTGTGCAAAGTATTGATGAGCAATATTTTAATGAAAATCATAAAAATGAACTTAAAGAAAAATATAGTAAAATATTAAATAAAAAAGCACTTCCCATCATTAACAATTACATTAAAGAAAAGAAATTTCTTAACGCATATTACATTAACAACACCACTTTAAAAGATGAAAAAATAACTAAAAAAATTAAAAAAGAATTAAAAGATTCTTTAATTAATGAAGATGGAAAAATCGATGTCCAAAATTTTCTTACTTTAGAAGGATATTTAATAATCAACCCTAAACTTAAACCACTTGTAGAAAAAGAGTATTATGAATATATCGATAATATCACGCTACCTACTACTAATCTTTCATTTATTCTTAAAAATTTTAAATTAAAAAAAGACCTTTATCTTGATTTAAAATCGACGTTAAAAGATGCAATATTAGAAATGACAATTCCTGTAAAAATCAAAAATAGTAATAGTAAAGATGTAGATTACGCTATTGAACTTGAAACATATAAGCTTGAAGAAGACACCTTAAAAGCTAAAGTTAACATTAGTAGGTTAAGACCTAAATATGAAAATATAATAATTCAAAATGTTTCATCACCTTATGATAAAGAGCTAGAAAATAATAGCATTAATAAATTAACTAAAAAAATCATGAGAGTTGTAAGACAAAATGTTAAAGTTGATGCATTAACAATGTTAAAATCTGCAAGATATTATTTAACTAAAAATGATTTTGAAAATTTTAAAAATACAACAAATAAATTAATATTATTAAATCAAATCGATCCTTTTTGTGAAGATTTAAAATTAAAATTAATAAACTTATTATCAGAATATGAGGTTAAATGACAGAAAAAATAAACGTGCTTTTTTTTGGCACACCTGATTATTCAGTAAAAACACTAGATTCTCTTTTTAATAAGAAAAATATTAATATTGTTGGCGTAATTACAAAAGAGGATAAGCCTCAAGGACGAGGTCAAAAGCTTACGCCTTCTCCTTGCAAAGATTATGCATTAAAACATAATATCCCTTGTTTTACGCCACATAGTTTAAGAAAAGAATTAGATAGCTTTTATGATTTTTGTAAAGAGCGAAGTCCTATTGATATTTCAGTAGTTATAGCTTATGGTCAAATTCTTCCAAAGGAAGTTTTAGAATATCCAAAACATGGCTCAGTAAATTTACATGCATCAATATTACCTCATTTAAGAGGCGCAGCTCCAATTCAGCGTGCAATTATACAAGGTGACACAGAAACGGGAGTTTGTCTCATGAAAATGGACGAGGGGTTAGACACAGGAGATGTTTTTGTTGAAGAAAAAGTTAAAATTGATGACACTACTACATTTTTTTCATTATATGAAGAGCTTTCTTCATTAAGTGCAAAAATAATTTGTGAAAATATTGAAAAAGTAATAAATAATGAAATTTTTGCCAAAAAGCAATCATCAGAAAATGAAAGTTATGCAAATAAAATTTTAAAAGATGAAGCAATAATAAACTGGAGTGAAGATTCTCATAAAATTTTAAGATTAATAAATGCGATGGACCCAATTTTTGGCGCTTATACGATGTTTAATGAAAAACGGTTAAAACTTTTTTGTCCAAAATTAGAAAGTTTTAATAATAATGATCATAAAGATTTTAATAATGGTGACATCGTAAAATTTGAAAAAGATTATATATCATTTAAATGTCACGATGCTCTTTTAAATATTTATGAAGTACAGCTTGAAGGCAAAAAACGCATGAAAGCTTCAGAATTTATGCAAGGAGTCAAAGGTTAATAATATATCACAATATAGGTTTCTGGTATCAGGAATCAGGGTTTCAGGTAATTAGTAGCTGATGTCTGATAGCAGAATGCCGATAGCTCAATGCTGATATCAGACGAGCAGTGGCATGTTACTAGTTTTCCAGATTCCTGTTATCTGTTTTCCTGTAACCTGAATTTCTTAGACAACCGGAGTATCCTCGTGAATGTCGCTAACGCGAACATTCCCGAGTCTACACCGGCAGCCTCACTTCGTTCGTCTACATTCTGCCCTAGCGCCGCATGCTAAC
>CAKMMH010000055.1 GCA_927798255.1 uncultured bacterium
TTTTGAAATGATAACAGGAGTTACGCCATTTAGAGAAGAAACAGTTTACGATACAATGGTTGCAAGGTTAAAGAAAGATGTTGAGCCGCCTAGTAATCAGAGAAATGATTGCCCTCACGAGTATGATGATATTGTTTTAAATGCATTAAAACGGGATCCAAAAGAGAGATATCAAACAGCTAAAGAATTTCATGAAGATTTAGTAGATTTACAGAAGATGTTAAATGGTGAGTCTCATCGTGTTTATCAAAATAAAGTTAGAATTCAGGAAAGAAACGCTACTAATGAATTAAAAGAGACTGAAAGGATCAGAGAATTAATAAGAAAAGTGCAAAATGTTGAGGATAATCGAGAAGAGACTCATAATGAAATGGAAAGTGTGTTAAGTAGAGCAACTGTTAATGCTAACCGAGCCATTTCAAGAGATATTGAAATAAATGAACCTGATGTAAGAATTAAAGTCGATAGATTAGCAGCAAATATTAATGCTAAACAAAATAAAAGGTTTTTAAGAAAGATATTAAAAATATTAACGCTAAGTGTTGTTATATTTATTTTGTTAGTTATTACTTCTATTTTAATAGATTATTTGTATCCTGAATACAACATAATAGATAAAATATTTAACTTAGACATAGAAGTAAAAAAGTATTTCACAGATAAAATTGAAATAATAAAGTTTCTAAAACAGTTTAAAAAGTTCTTTTAAGAATATTTATAATAAAAATATATTTTTTAAAAACGTATAACAGGAATTAGAATTAGAATTCTAATCTCTGATATTAGGGGGATTTGAAGCATAAATTTAAATAAATGATATCAATAAATTAAAAAGAAATACTAAAATTATGAAAAGCTGGTTAATGCAAAATTCTCACATTAGAAGTATTAATGTAAATTTTGCATTAACCAGCATTAATTTACAATATCAATTAGAATTTTTTTATACATCCTCAAAAGAATTATCTTTTAATTGATTTATAATGTCTTGAAGCCCTTTTCTGTTTTTTGCAAGTTGAATATTTTGTTCTCTTATTTTAGCTACTGTATCTTCAATACTCTTTTGCATATCATACTTTTCTTCTTGAGATGCTTCGTTATATTCATTTATGTTATTTAATAACTTAATCATATTATTTTGTTCTTCGTCCATGTTCAGAAAATATCTTACAGTTACAGATAGCAACGCTAGTATTTCAGAACGCATATCTGTATTTTCATTCTGCATGATTTCTAATGCACGATTTTTATTTGTATTGCTTTTAATATGAGATAAGCTATTAATTTTATGCTTATATATATCAAATTCAGAATTGACGTTATCAATTCTATTTGATAAATCTTCAAGCATTAATCTGTTATTTCTTTCATCCTGAAATATAAATGATATCCCTATCAATAAACTTAAATTTAATGTTAGGTTTAAATATTTCATAGAAACTAATGTCGGATAAAATAAAACACTAGTTTATAATATGCTGTTAAAAAAAATTTATTAATTCTATCTGGTTACAGGTTATTGTATATTATCCATTGTAATTTAAGTAAGCTATAATTTTTTTCAGCTTCCTTAAATATTACTTTATAACGCTTTAAATCCAGTATCTCTATCTAGCTCTTGTTTTATTGAGTAAACTTCAAATGCCCTATCAATTATTTTTGTAAGTTCTTCTGTATATAAAAGTACTGGATCTGATTTTTCCCAAAGATAGAATGAAAGTGAGCCAGGAATTAAATTGAACTCGTTTAAATAAATTGTTCCTGAATTTTTATCATACATAAAATCAATTCTGCCTACCCCTGAAGCTTTAATTGCTTTATAAGCTATTTTTGCATACTCACTTACCGTATTTTTAATTTTTTCATCTAAGTCTACTGGATTAATACTTCTAGTTAAACTTGCCATACCTTCGCTTCTTTTAGGAGTACCACCTTTTTTCTTTCCCTTTCCTTCACGCATATATTTATCTTCATAAGAAAGAAAACTACCGTCTGTTACAGGAATTTCAACAACTGATGTCCTTAGCCCCTCTGTCGTATCAAGCACAGAAATATTAATTTCAAACATATTATCCATATATGGCTCAATTAACGCTTCTTTATCTCGTTTAAATACTTTTGTAAGTGCTATTAAAAGTTCTTCATCATTTGTAGCTTTTGAAACACCTATTGATGAACCTAAATTATTAGGTTTGATAAATACAGGGTATTTTAATGTATTATTTGCAAATATTTCTTTTTTAGTTGCTTCTATCCCCTCTTTTTCAACTAATTCTTTATTAATAGTAACACTTGGAAGGACAGGGATCCCGTATTGAGAAACTACAGTTTTTGCCGTATTTTTACTCATAGCAATTGCCGATGGTAAAACGCCTGATCCTACATAAGGAACTCCTGCTAACTCAAATAGTCCTTGAATACAGCCATCTTCTCCAAATTCTCCATGGAATGCTGGAAAATATATATCAACAGGAATTATTTTTTCACCAAAAAAACAAGCTTTTTTTGTTACAGTTAGCCCTTTTTGTCCTAAATATGGATAAAGTGTTACTTCATTTAAAACCTTTTTCTTATTTTCAAAATCTTTATATATTGCTCTATTTAGTAATTCTTGACCTGAGTACCATCTTCCATCTCTTGCAATATAAACAGGTATGATATTAAATTTATTTGTATCTAAATACTCTATTAATTGTAAACCAGTGATAATTGAGATTTCATGTTCGCAGCTTCTACCACCAAAAAACACAGCAACATTTTTCTTATCCATAGCTCTATAAAACTCCCTTAAAAAAAGCAAAAAATCTACTTAATTCTGTAAGTATACATTATTTTTACAAGAATTTAAACAAGGTACTTAAAAACTAACCTTTGATTCATACCAATCAGGTAAATCGTTTTCAATTAAAATTGCATCATTTTCATTTTGATACTCAGTTAAAATTTTAAATCCTTCATCTCGATTTTCAACATAACTAATGTTTGTAAAATTATCCTCATCGAAAGCCTTTTTAAAAGATTCCTTATTTTCAGTTCCAACAAAAATTACCATATCGCAAATTTTAGTAATCTTTTTGGCTATATTATAATTAACCTCAAATTGTTCACTTCCAAGTTCAATAATTCCTGGAGTCATAACAATTCGTCTTTTAACATCAAGTACCTTTAGTACTTCTAATGCAGAATTAAATCCTAGTGGATTAGAATTATATCCATCTTCTAAGTAAATCAAATGATTTGGATATTTTTTAAGTACAAGTCTATTTGATAATGGTTCGATTTCCTTAATTACTGCCAGTACAAGTTTTGGTTCTATTCCAAGAGCCACTGCCATAGTAAAACTTGCAAGTAAACTTGAAATTCCCCCCTTTCCTACAATTTTTGTTTTTAATTCATATTCAGAGTCTTTCCATAAAATTTTTGCAGTTGTTCCATCACTTGTATACTTAATATCAAAAATATAGGCATCAAGTTTTACTCCATCTTTCTTTTCTAAGCCATATAAATATTTATTTTTAATATTAGCTTCCTTATATGCTCTTAAAACAAAATCATCATCTGCATTACAAACAAGAATTCCATTTTCTGGAAGTGCTTTTATAACTTCCGTTTTTGCCTCATAAATTTTTTCTCTTGTTTTAAATCTTTCTAAATGCATGTGGTTTATTGCTGTTAAAATTGCAGCTTTTGGTGGAGTTAATGAACAAAGATTTGTAATAGAACCTTTCTTATAAGTTCCCATTTCGATTACTGCATACTTATCGCTTTCTTTAAGTTCTTCTCTAATTTTTCTTGTAACACCCATAATTGTGTTTATGCCAGCTTTTGGCCAAAAAGTATGACCTTTAGTAACATTTAAAATTTCACCTAACGTATTTTTAACAGTTGACTTTCCATAACTTCCAACAATTGAAATAGTAAACGGATTAATTTTTTCAAACTTTTCCTTAGCTTCTTTTAAATATTTATTATTTGCAAATTTTTCAAAAGGTGAAAGAAGAACGACACTTAACATTAAGAAAAATGGTATAAGCTGAGCTATAATTGCCAAGCAAAAGAAAAAACATGAAGAAATATATGAGTTGGCAATACCATATACAAGAAAGAATGGGAAAATAGCTATAGTTAATACATAAGTAAATAAAGTCGCGATACTGTAAATTCTTATTGCTCTAGGAGTCATTTTTAATTGTAATTTTGCTTGAGTTGTAGGGTCCTTTTCTTTTCTTAAGATATAACCGACTGTTAATAAGTATAAAAACAGTATTGATAGCGAATATATAAAGCCAAATATGTTGTAGCCTTCTTGTAAAACTTTAATATCGTATTTTTTGCTAATAAATATTCCAAGACAAATTATAATACAAAAAATCGTGGTAATTAGCGTTACCTTTCTATCAAATGCTTTATTTTTAACATACCATTTATAAAATCTTGATGGTGAATATTCATCTTGTTGTAAATATAACAAATACTCATGAAATCTTCTTCTAATAGCACCGGTATAATAATAGATTACACCACAAACAATAATAATAACTGGCAGCGAAATTGCCCAAATCGTGAAATTATTGCTAGACATATTTTATATCCTTACCTTAATTTATTAACAATAAACAATTATTTTAAAAATTCTTTAATCTGGTATGCACAAAGGCTTGCACCACCTCTTAAAAATGGAAAGTGGTCTTTTCCTTTTAAAACAATTAGTTTGGAATCTTTTATTTTTTTTGAAAAAGTCTTGCCAATATCTATGGGGGTTTCCGTATCTTTATCTCCCCAAATAAGAAGAGTCCTCGCTTTTACATCTTTTAGCTCGTTTTCTTGGTCTTCATTTACAATTTTTATAAATATATCTTTCATATCTCCTGCATTTAAGTAGTCCCTCGAAGCAAATTTAGAAGAATATTTGTTTTTAAAAAAGTCCTTTCCTGTAAGTTTATCTAAAAATTTAAAAATTTTTGCTACTTTTTTTAGAAT
Source organism: uncultured bacterium (assembly GCA_927798255.1). Lineage (GTDB taxonomy): Bacteria > Bdellovibrionota_C > UBA2361 > UBA2361 > CAKMMH01 > CAKMMH01. Next base: position 4,981 of record CAKMMH010000055.1, read on the forward strand.
ATATATTTTAATTCTTCTAAACAGAAATTTTCTAGATTTTATACCAGCAGATGAGATTAATATTAAATTATCAAGGTACTCAGGGAAATATACCGCAATTCTTAAAGCGATTCGTCCACCAACAGAATGACCTAATATGTCAGCATTTTTGATATTGTGACTTTTTAAATAATCGATTATACATGATGCATAATCTTTTGTTCCCCAAACTGCATCTGGTTTTTTTGAATTACCAAATCCTGGTAAATCGATTAAATGGCATTCTCTATCTGCTACTAATAGCTCAGATAATTCTTGAAAAAAAGAAGAATCATTACCCCAACCATGTAAAAATATTAAAGGTTTCCCACTACCTATAATTTTAGAATAAATCATATTTTTTTGCTGCATTGCTATTTTACCTGGAAAAAAATATAATAATATCATATCCTATTTATAGTTACATTGAAAGATTTTTTATTTAAGGAATGTTTAATGAGCGAAGATTGTGCACTACCCAAAATGGCTGGTTACTTTTATCCAAGCGATAAGCTTGAATTAGATAAGTACTTAAATGATTTTTTTAAAGGCGAGCCCCTTGTAAATAGGAAACCTGTTTCTTTGATTGTGCCTCATGCAGGATATATTTTTAGCGGTGAAATAGCAGGTAAGGCTTTTAATATCCTAAATCACTACAAAGATGATTTTGATACAATAGTTGTAGTTGGCCCATCGCACCATGTATTAATTGACAAGCCTGCTGTTCTTAATAAAGATTACATTTTACCAAATGGAAAATTAAAAAGAGATGAAATTCTTATAGAACAATTAGTAAAAGAAGATTTGGTAGAAATTAATGATGAAGCTCATAAAAAAGAGCATTCTGTAGAAGTCGAGCTTCCTTTTATATGTCGAATTAATCCTAATTTTAAAATCGTTGATATAATTACAGGACCATATGAGCAAGACTCTGTTACCAAACTAATAGATGCTCTTTTTAAAATTCCAAGAACTTTAATTATTATTAGTTCTGATTTAAGTCATTTTAATTTATATGAAAAAGCAAAAGAAATTGATAAGAGTACGATAAAGAATGTCCTTGCTTTAAATGAAGATGATATTCAACCTGATGATGCTTGTGGAAGCATAGGAATTAGAGCATTGATAAAGGTTGCAAAAAAATATATGTTAAAACCAAAAGTTCTTGGATATTGTAACTCAGGAGATAAAACTTCAAATAAATTACAGGTTGTTGGGTATGCAAGCTTTGGATTTTTTAATTCCTAAAATTAATAAGGATGAACAAAAATTTTTATTAAAATTAGCAAAAGATTCTATAGAAGCTTGTGTTAAGACATACTCTTTACCTTCTGTTGATAAATCAAAACTTAGCAATGTTTTACAAAAAGATGGCGCTTGCTTTGTAACATTGATGATAAAAGATAAATTAAGAGGATGTATAGGAAGTGTTGTGCCTCACAAACCCTTATATCTTGATGTTATAGATAATGCGATTTCTGCTAGCTCAAAAGATCCAAGGTTTCCGAAGCTTTCAAAAAATGAATTTGAAAATTTAACTATTTCTATATCAATTCTTGGTGATCTTTTTGAAATTAAATATAATACACTTGAGGAGCTTTTTTCTCTTATTGAGCCTTTTAAAGACGGGTTAGTATTACAAAATGGTCCATATCAAGGTTTGTTTCTTCCATCTGTTTGGGAAGAACTTCCAAGTAAAGATTTATTCTTATCAAACTTATGCTTAAAAGCTGGATTTGAGCCTAGCAATTGGCATAATGATATTAAAGTTTATAAGTTTAGAACATTATATATTAAATAACTTATATTTCATTTATTAACCTATAATTCAGCCCCATTAGCTCTAAATGGTAATCTTTATTTGCTTCAAATTTAATATTTCCTAAGAATACTAACCAAGATGAAAAATCTTTTAATCCTTTATCTGAAAAGTTAAATACTATTTCACAGTTTGAAAATCTATTCTTTATAGTATTAAATTCACAGTTTTTAGAAGAAATATTAAAATCATCGCTTTTAATAATAAAATTATTTATATATGCAGTGTCGTTTTTATATTTATAAACTGATGAAATTTGAGAAAAATTAATTTTAGGGATTGTTATATCAAAAATAATTCCAGATAAAGAACTCGGAATAGTTAAATTTCTTGTTATATTTAAATCGTTAATTGAAAAATCACCACCAAGATAAGACAAATAATATCCACCTTCGTTTTTATCGAGTTTTAAATCGTAGTTTTTAACATTTAAATATCCACCTTCAACTATTCCGGCAAATGGGATACTTTGTAAAAGTTGATGTTTAGATAGATTAACATTTTCTAAAAAGATTTCTCCTCTAATATTATCACTTCTAAAATTCTTCCAAAAGTTAATTTTAGAAGTCCCTTCATACAAAGTACCATCACTTTTTACTTCTAAAACAAGTTGCAATAAATCTGTAAGTAATAAATATGGAGTAAATTTATCCAATTCAATATTTAAAAAAGGCTTGTTTTTATTAAAAATTTTTAGTGGTTTAAATTCCAATTTTACAGGGTATGAAAAATTCACATCTTCAGTCTGTAAATTAATATTAGCTTCATTATTTATTTTTTTAATAATATTTAGTGCGTAATTTCCAGCTAATATTTTAAAAGCTATTAAAAAAATAACAAAAAATATACAAAAAAAACATAAGATTTTTCTTTTCATATACAACCCTAATAAACTTATGCCTTAATACTAGTTTTCCAAAGACCACGTAAATTGCAATACTCTCTTACAATGTATTCGCCCTTTTCTTTTATACAAAAATGCATTTTAGGCTCATCATTTGGATTAAGCTTCTTTTTGATGATTTTATTTGATGGCGTTATTACTTCAATAAAAGATATATAATGTTTTTCTTCCATAGGATGAATAACTTCACCTACAGTTACAAAAGCTTTGTTATCCTTGATTTCGACAACTGGTAAATGCTTCTCGGTAGCACCATCTGTTGTTTTCCCATCTAAAAGGCTCATAGGCATTTCACAACAAGTTAGTGTACCTTCACCACTATGTGAAACCTCTATAACGTTACCACAAACACTACATTTATATATTTCAAAATTTTTTGTCATATTACCCCTTATTAAATAATAATTAAAAATACCCATCACAGACTGTATTACAGTTAGGACAGGAGTTATCTTTTATTTTAATATTGTTTTCTAATATTATATATGAATCTCTTTTTATTAATACATTACCACATTTTTTACAATATGTATTTTGATAAATATTATTTCTAACATTTCCAACGTATACATAATTTATTCCCATGTCTTTAGCAATATTATGGATTGCTTCAAGTGTAGAATAGCTTGTAGGTTCAATATTTTTCATTTTATATGCTGGGAAAAATGAAGAAAAATGCAAAGGAACATTTTGTCCTAAATTATTTAGTATCCAATCAATCATTGTTTTTATTGTTTCTAAGTTATCATTAAAACTTGGAATAACTAGATTGGTAATTTCAAGCCAAATGTTTTTAGTATTTGCGATATATTTTATAGTATCAAGAATCGGATAAAGATTTGCAGAACATAAATTTTTATAAAAACTATCATCAAAAGATTTTAAATCAACATTAACTGCATCAATGTACTTATAAAGATCTTCTCTTGGTCCTTTATTAATATAACCATTAGTTACTGCTATCGTTTTTATATTATTTTCTTTAGCAAGTTTTGCAGTCTCTATAAGGTATTCAATAAATACATTAGGCTCATTATAAGTAAAAGCTAAAAATTCTACATTATTAGCAATTAGAGTATCAATAATTAATTTTGGTTCAATAAATTCTGTATCAGGAATGTTTAATGGGTTACTTAGATGATCGTTTTGGCAAAATTTGCATTGTAAGTTACAACCGTACGTTCCAAATGAAAAAATTGGACTACCAGGATAAAAATGGAATAAAGGTTTTTTTTCAATCGGGTCAATACAAAACCCAATCCCTTTACCATACGATAAAGAGTAAAGCTTATCATTGACCCTTTTTCTGACTTTACAAGCGCCTACACAATCCTTATGAAGAATACATTGTGTTGGACATAAAGTACAAACGATGTCTCCATTATCAAGAACTTGGTAATAATTAGCTATTTTCAATACAGTATAAATTACAAATAAGGTTAATTATTTTTTAGCATCGTTATTATGCCAAATCCAAGCTGTCTTTATAATATTATCAACATTAGAATTCTTAGGATTCCAACCTAATTCTTCTTTTAATTTTTTAGCATCAGCAACAAGCCTTGGAGGATCACCTGCTCTCTTTTCAATATCTTGTCTGTTTACTTTTTTACCAGACACTTTTTCAATTGCATTTAAAATTTCTAAAACTGATAGCCCCGTTCCTGTTCCAATATTATAAATACCGCCTTCATTTGTTTTTAATAGCTTTTTCATACCAAGAATATGAGCGCTAGAAATGTCAGCAATATGGATATAATCTCTTATGCATGTTCCGTCTGGGGTATCATAATCTGTACCAAACACTTTAAATACTGAACCTGTCATAGCTGATTTAATAGCAAGAGGTATAATGTGTGTTTCAGGATTATGCCTTTCTCCCATTTGGCCATTTTCATTTGCACCAGATGCGTTAAAATACCTAAATATTACTGATTTAAATCCGTATGCAACCTCAAAATCTTTAAGGATATTTTCTACAACTAATTTCGTTTTTCCATAAGGATTAATAGGATTTTGAGGGGTATCTTCCGTTATAGGGAATTTTTCTGGCATTCCATACGTTGCGCATGTAGATGAAAAAATAAACTTCTTAACGTTAAATTCTTTCATCATTGTTA
>CAKMMH010000056.1 GCA_927798255.1 uncultured bacterium
AGTGATAATAATACTTACACTTTTTGTGTTGGTACTAGTTCAAGTAAGATTGAATTTAAAGAAGCAATAGAAAGACTATTTAATGTTGAAGTTGAAAATGTTCGTACATGCAATTACCGTGGTAAAATGAAAAGAACTTTAAAAGGTATTGGCAGTACACCTAAGTATAAAAAAGCTTATGTAACTCTTAAAGAGGGAAATAAGATAGATAGCTTAGTAGAAGGATTATAATTTTAATATTATGATTTATAGATTTTTAAGTTTATGAAATAAGACTTAAAGTATTAATTAATAGGTATTAGTAAAAATGGCACTTAAGAAATTTAAACCAACAACACCATCAAGAAGACAGTATACAGTTGCTGATTTCACAGAGCTTACTGATAAGAGACCTGAGAAATCATTAGTAGCAACAAAAAGAGCTGCTACTGGAAGAAATAACTATGGTCGTTTTACAAATATAAATAAAGGTGGCGGTCATAAGCAGCTTTATAGAATAATTGATTTTAAAAGAAGAAAATATGGTATTCCTGCAAAGGTTGCATATTTAGAATATGATCCAAATAGAAGCGCTAGAGTTGCACTTCTTCATTATGCAGATGGTGCCAAAGCTTACATCTTAGCTCCTAACGGTTTAAAAGTTGGAGATGTAGTTATAAGTGGTGAAGATGCAGATATTAAAGTTGCAAATTGCTTAAAAATGAAAAATATTCCAGTTGGTCAAATGATTCATAATATTGAGTTAAAAGTTGGTGCTGGTGCTAAACTAGTTAGATCTGCTGGAACTGCTGCTCAGCTAGTAGGTAAAGAAGGTGCTTATTGCCTTGTTAAGATGCCTTCAGGTGAGCTTAGAAAGATTTTTGGTGAATGCTATGCTACAATTGGTATTGTAGGAAATGCAGAGCATAAAAACATTGATCTTGGAAAAGCAGGCCGTAATAGATGGTTAAATAGAAAGCCACATACAAGAGGTGTTGCTAAGAACCCAGTTGATCACCCAATGGGTGGTGGTGAAGGTAAATCTTCAGGTGGACGTCATCCATGTACTCCTAAAGGAAAACCAACTAAGGGTTACAAGACAAGAACTAATAAGAGAACTAATAAATTTATAGTAAGAAGACGTTCAACTAAAAAACGTTAATTTTTTCAGAGTTAATTTTTGGAGGATAAAAAATGCCAAGATCACTTAAAAAAGGTCCATTTGTTGATGAACATTTAATGAAGTGGGTTAATAGAGCAAAAGATGGTAGTCATAAAGGACCTATTAAAACTTGGTCTCGTAGATCTACAATCATCCCTGAGATGATTGGTCTTAGCTTTGCTGTATACAATGGTAAGAAATTTTTACCTATATTTGTTACAGATAATATGGTAGGTCACAAGCTTGGAGAATTTTCACCAACTCGTACATATCATGGTCATACAAGTAAGGATAAGAAGTAAGATTTTTAATAAATGATAATGCTATTTAGATAGGCGGAAAATAATATGGGAAGTAATTCAAATAATTCAATTTCAAAAGCTACTTTAAGAGGAGTTAGAATTTCTCCTAGAAAGTTAAGATTAGTAGCAGATGTAATTAGAGGAAAAAATGTTTGGGATGCTCAGCAAATTTTAGCATTTATGCCTAAAAAGGCCGCTAAAATCACAGCATCTGTTTTGAGCTCTGCTATATCAAATGCTAAAAATAATAGCAATGTTGATATTGATAGCTTAATTGTAGAACAAGCTTATGTTGATATGGGGAAAACTTTAAAGAGATTTTTACCATGTTCTCGTGGTACTGCTCACCGTATCAGAAAAAAATCATCACATTTAACTATAACATTAAATGTTATGTAATGTTTAAGTTTTTTAAGTATGTTTTTGTGAAAGTTTGATTAAATTTTCACTTTTATGTAAATTGTTTAAGCTGATTTTCCTTATATTGTTATAGGTTAATCAGAAAAATTGTATAGGAAGAAAATACATGGGGCAAAAAGTTAATCCAAAAGGCTTAAGAGTAGGTATTATTGAATCTTGGCTTTCTAAGTGGTTTTCAGCAGATAATATTGCAAAATTTATTGATGAAGACGAGAAAGTTAGAAAGTATGTTAAGTCAAAATTATATACTGCTGGTATTTCAAAAGTAGAAGTAGAAAGAACAGCTGCTAGAATTAAGCTTAATATCCATAGTGCTAAGCCAGGTCTAGTAATAGGAAAAAAAGGTAAAGATATAGAAGATCTTAGAAAACATTTAAAGAAAATTGTTGGAAAGGATGTCGTATTAAATATTATAGAAGCTAAAAAACCTGATATGGACGCACAGTTAGTAGCAGAGAGTGTTGCATATCAACTTGAAAAAAGAGCTAACTACAGAAAAGTTGCGAAAGATGCTCTTAATAAAGCTATGAGAATGGGCGCTGAAGGAATTAAGATTTCTGTTGGTGGACGTTTAAATGGTGCTGATATCGCAAGAACTGAGCAGTATAAAGAAGGACGTATTCCATTACATACTTTAAGAGCTGAAATCGATTATGCTACTGCAAGAGCAAATACTACTTATGGTGTAATTGGTATTAAAGTTTGGATCTTTAAGGGTGAAAAATACTCAAAAGCTGAACAAGCACCTGTTGAAGCTATGCAGTTATAATCATTAAGAGTATTTAAATTTTTTTACTAGTTTTTATTTAGTATTTTATTATATTTTTTTATTGTAAATCTTGAATCTGTAATAAAAATGTATTACTTTTAAAAAGCTTACATTTTAAGATAGTTATAAGATGAAATTTTTGGGAATTTAAGTTATGTTACAACCAAAGAAACCAAGACATAGAAAGCAGATGAAGCAGGTTAGCCATTTAAATGGTACTGAAACTAGAGGATGCGACCTTGCTTTTGGTGATTATGGATTAAAAGTATTAGAATCTGGTTGGATTACAGCTAGACAAATTGAAGCTGGCCGTGTTGCCGTTAACCGTCATATGAAACGTGGTGGTAAGCTTTGGATTAAAGTGTTTCCTGATAAACCTTTAACTTCGAAGCCTGCAGAAGTTCGTATGGGTAAGGGAAAAGGTGCTCCAGAGCAATGGGTAGCTGAAATTAGAGCAGGAAAATTACTATTTGAAGTTACAGGTGTTGCGAAAGAAGTTGCGCTAGGAGCTTTGAGTAGAGCAGCTGCAAAAATTCCTTTAAAGTGTAAGGTAGTTGCTCGTAGTGGTAATCTTTTATAGACATTTATTGATAAATTTTAAACGTTTTAGTATATTTTAAGTTTAAATACACTAAAGTAGACATACTGTTAAAGGAGTATAGATGAAGAATAAAGAATATCTTAAAGAGCTTGAAGGACTTGATGTTTCAGCTCTTAATCAGAAAGAAAGAGAGTTAAGAGAAGAGATTATGAAGTATAGGTTTCGTATTGCTACTGGACAGCTTGATAAAAGTAATTTAGTTTCATTAGCTAAGAAGAATCTAGCTAGAGTTAAAACAGTTTTGAATAGTAAGAAATAATATTATTTAAAAATTTTGAAATTTAAGGAATTTTGTATGATACAAGAGAATAATTCAGAGCAAAGAGGAAATGCGAAGCTTCGTATAGGTACTGTTGTTAGTAACAAGATGGATAAAACTGTTACAGTTTCTATTACAAGACATACTAAAACTGAACCTTATGGAAAATTTATAAAAAGAACTGTAAAATATCTTGCACATGATAAGGACAATTCATGCAATATTGGTGATACTGTAAGAATTGTAGAAACTAGACCACTTAGTAAAAGAAAACGTTGGTTGGTGCAAGAAATTTTAGAAAGAGCTAAATAGGATATAAATAAAGGGTATATATTCATGATACAGGTAAAATCTCGTTTAAATGTTGCTGATAATTCAGGAGCTAAAGAATTAGTTTGTATTAAAGTGCTTGGTGGCTCTAAGAGACGTTATGCTACTATAGGGGATATAATAGTTGTTTCAGTTAAAGATGCTTTACCAAATACTAAGATCAAGAAAGGTACTGTTCATAGAGCAGTTATTGTAAGAGTTGGTCAAGATGTTAAGAGACCAGATGGTTCTTATATTAAGTTTGATGATAGCGCAGCAGTGCTAGTTGATAAGAAAACTAATGAGCCGCTTGGAACTCGTATTTTTGGCCCGGTAGCAAGAGAGCTTCGTGCTAAGAAGTTTATGAAAATAGTATCTTTGGCACCTGAGGTGTTATAATAAAGATTACGATAAAGTTTTAAAGTAGTTATTAAGTCTAATATTCAAGGCTTATAAGTTTAAGAGGAATAGAAATGACATTAGCAAAAAGAATAAAAACATCACTTAGAATTGGCGATACAGTAATGGTGATTGCTGGTGGAAGTGGAGATAAGAGGAACAACAAAGGCAAAACTGGAAAGATTTTAAAATTTGTTGGAAAGGATAGAGTTATAGTTGAGGGTTTAAACTTTACTGTAAAACATCAAAAAGCTACTAGTGCTAGTCAGCCTGCACAAAGAATTGTTAAGGAAGGCCCAATGCATATTTCAAATGTTATGTATTATGCAGAAAAAGCTAAACGTCCTGTAAGACTTTGTAAAAGAGTATTGGCTGATGGAACGAAAGTAAGAGGGTATATTGATCGCGAAACTAAGGAGTTTGTGCAGATCTAATTAAATTTTTTTTATTTTTTGGGTAAATGGATTTAAAATGGATAGAATAGAGCAAAAGTATAAAAATGAAGTTGTTCCTGCACTTATGAAAGAATTCAATTATTCTTCTGTAATGGAAGTGCCAAAGCTAGAGAAAATAGTTTTAAGTTGTGGACTAGGAGAGTCTGTTCAAAACTCAAAAGCTATTGAGTATGCTAAGTATGCAATGGAAAAAATTTCAGGTCAAAAGATTATTGTAACAAAGGCTAAAAAATCAATATCTAACTTTAAGTTAAGAGAAGGTATGCCTATAGGTTGCATGGTAACTTTAAGAAAATCAAGAATGGATAGCTTTCTTGATAGATTAATTTCAATTGCTTTACCACGAGTTCGTGACTTTAGAGGTATCTCAAAGAAAGCTTTTGATGGAAGAGGAAATTATAACTTAGGACTTAAAGAACAAATAGTTTTCCCTGAAATTGAAGTTGAAAAACTTGATAAAATTAGAGGTATGGATATAACATTTGTTACTTCTGCTAAAACTGATAAAGAAGCTTTAATGCTTTTACAACTTTTAGGATTGCCTTTCCGTAATTAATATTTATGTGAAGGCGTTTGTATTGTAATTACAGTAATTTGTAATTACGAAGATATATGGAGAAATAAAGTGGCAAAAAAATCGCTTATTGAAAAATGTAATAGAAAACAGAGATTTGAAGTACGTGAATATTCACGTTGTCAAAGATGTGGTAGACCACGTTCTGTTTACAGAAAATTTAAACTATGTCGTATTTGTCTTAGAGAATTAGCACATCAAGGAATGCTTCCAGGTGTTACTAAGGCTAGGTGGTAATTTAATAATATTTAAAAGAGAATAGTAAAATGGTAATAGATCCAATCGCTGACTTATTAGTGAGAATCAAAAATGCTCATGCAAGGCAACATAAAACTGTAAGAATTCCAGCTTCTAAAGTTGCTAAGAGTATTTTAGATTTATTAGAGAAAGAAGGGTTTATCTGGTCTTATAGTACAGAAAAAGATAACCAAGGTAAATTTGATGAATATGAAGTAAACTTAAAATATTCTCAAACAGGCAGGCCTGCTATTAAGAATTGTAAGAGAGTAAGTAAATCAGGTCGTAGAGTATATGTTAAAGCTACTGATGTTCCTAAGGTTAATTGTGGCCTAGGATTAGCAATAATTTCTACATCTGAAGGAGTTATATCTGATTGTGAATCTCGCAAAAGAGGGATCGGTGGTGAGATTTTAGCTTATATTAGTTAGTTTTTTTAAATTAAGGTGTTTAAATGTCAAGAATAGGAAAACAACCAGTTAGTTTAGGTTCAGGTGTTAAAGCAAGTGTTAATGGTAATGTTGTTTCAATCACAGGGCCTAAGGGGACATTAAATTATACATATCCAAAGGGTATTGAAGTTAAAGAAGATAATGGTCAATTAGTTGTTTCATGCCAAGATGCAGAATGTAATGCAGTTTATGGTACAACTAGGGCAATTCTTCACAACATGGCGTTAGGTGTTGTTACTCCATGGAAGAAAGAGCTTGAGCTTCAAGGTGTTGGATATACGGTAAGAATGGATGGCAATGCTGTTTGTCTATCTGTTGGATTTTCTCATGAAGTAAAAGTTCCTGTTCCTCAGGGAGTTACTTGCACAGTAAATAAAACAGATATTACTTTAGAGTCTATTGACAGGCAGTTAGTTGGTAACTTTGCTGCGAAGCTAAGAAAAGTTGCTCCTCCTGAGCCATATCTAGGTAAAGGTGTTCGTTACAAAGGCGAAGTCGTTCGTAGAAAAGCTGGTAAGACAGGTAAGAAATAAGATCTTATAATTTGATATTATAAAAGTTTGTTTTTGAGGAAAATAAAATGGCTATAAAGAGTAAAAAAGAAAAGTTAACAGCAAGAGAGAGATGTAAGTTAAGAATAAGAAAGATTATTTCTGGTACTCCTGAAAGACCTAGAGTTAGCGTTTTTAGAAGTTCAAAGTATACTTATGCTCAAATCATTTGTGATAATGAAGGAAAAACTTTAGTTAGCGCTTCTACGAGAGATAAAGACGTAATGGCAGGTGTTCCTTCTGTAGAGAGTGATGTGATTATCAATGATTCTAAAAGCACTAAGAGCATTAGAGCTGCTTATAGTTTAGGTTTAGTTCTTGCTAAGAAAGCGCAAGATAAAAATATTACTAAAGTAGTTTTTGACCGTAATGGTTATGTTTATACAGGCAGAGTGAAAGCATTAGCTGAAGGCTTAAGAGCTGGTGGAATGCAAATTTAGTAAAAGATTTAATAAAAGTATTTTCATTTTATAAATTATATAAGGATTAAAAAAAATATGAGTTCAATTGCTAAGTTGATACAATCAAGAAGAGTGCCAATGGCAGTATGTGGCGAGCTTACAGATAAGACAGTTGCAGTAAGTCGTGTTGCAAAGGTAGTAAGTGGAGGTCGTCGTTTTAGTTTTAGTGCACTTGTTGTAACAGGTGATGGTCAAGGACATGTTGGCTTTGGTTTAGGAAAAGCTGCTGAGGTTCCTGAGGCTATAAGAAAAGCTTCTGATGCTGCAAGAAAGAACATTGTAAAGATTCCTTTAAGAGGCTTAACTATTCCTCATGATATTATTGGAACTTTTGGTTCTTCAAAAGTTGTGTTAAAGCCAGCAAGACCAGGTACTGGAGTTATAGCTGGTTCTTCTGTTCGTGCAATTGTTGAGCTTGCAGGAATTCAAGATATTAGAACAAAATGTATCGGTAGTAATTCAGCTCAAAATATTTTACAAGCTACTTTAAATGGTTTATTAAATCTTGATGAGCCAGAAGCTATTGCTAGCTTAAGAGGAAAAACTTTAGAAGAGCTTGATTATCAAGCATACTAATTTTGATTAATACATAAGTTTTAGAGTTTAAGAAGTTATTTAGGAGTTTGAACCACATGGAATTAAAAGAGGGACAAAAGATACTTATTACTCAAGTAAGAGGTTCTGGAAGAAGGACAAAGGAAGTTATTGATACATTAAAAGCTCTTGGTTTAGGTAGAACGGGAAAAAAGAAAGAGCATACATTCAATAACTGTATTTTTGGTATGATTCGTAAAGTTGAACATCTTGTTTCAGTAGAGAAGTTAGATTTTTAATTAATTTTAAGGAAATATTAAAAAAGTTTTTAATATAGGAGTTACTAAATGGAATTATCTAGTTTAGCACCAAATAAGGGAGCAAAGAAAAATAGAAAGAGAGTAGGTAGAGGAAATGCTAGCGGTTATGGAAGAACAAGTGCTAGAGGTGAAAAAGGACAAAAGGCTCGTTCAGGCGGTAAAGTTGCTCCAAGGTTCGAAGGTGGACAAATGCCTTTGTATAGAAGAATCCCAAATATTGGATTTAAGTCTAAAAAACAAGTTTATGGTACAAACGATTACGCGTTAGTGAAGTGTAGCGATTTAGAAGTATTAGATAATGATACAGTTGTTGATATGGAACTATTATACAAAATGGGATTTAAGTGTTCTTTAAAACAGCAAGCAGGATTTAAACTTTTAGGAAATGGTGAACTAACAAAGAAACTAACAGTACGTGTTAATGCTATTACTAAGACTGCATTAGAGAAAGTTCAAAAAGCAGGTGGTACTGTAGAGTTATTGTAGTTTTTAGTTTATTATAATTAATTTTTAGTATTTATAATTATAGGTTGACATGTTATTCTTAAAAGCCAATAGGTAAATCTTTTTATATTTAATATAAGGTTTACTTATTGGCTTTTTTTATTTTTTGGATTTTTATGTTAGCCTTATAGTTTATTGTTTTATATGGGAAGTGCTTTATGGCCAATATGGATGAAGTATATAATGTTGTCAAGGGAAGTGGCTCAGAGTTAAAGAAAAGATTCCTTTTTACTTTAATGATGCTTGCTGTTTACAGATTAGGCGTTTTTGTTTCAACTCCAGGGGTAAATGTTTCATTGTTAAGATCAAGACTTGGATTTGGTGAAAATGGCGGTGGAGATGGTACAGTCTTTGGCCTTATTAATATGTTTTCAGGTGGTTCATTTGAAAACTTTTCTATTTTTACTTTAGGTATAATGCCATATATCTCAGTTTCAATTATCATTCAATTTATGACTCCATTATTTCCTTCACTAAACGAATTAAAGAAGCAAGGGGAGGCTGGAAGAAGGATAATTACAAGATGGACAAGACAAGGAACAGTAGTTCTTGCTCTTATACAGAGCTTTATGATCGCAATCGGGCTTCAAAGAAGTGGACTTGTATTAAATCCTGGACCTAGTTTTGTTTTCCTAACAATGGTTACACTTACAGCGGGTACTGCGTTTATAATGTGGCTTGGAGAGCAAATTACTGAAAAAGGTGTAGGTAATGGTATAAGTATTATAATTTTTGCTGGTATTGTAGCGAGAATGCCTCAGGTATTTGGTCAAACAGTTGAATTAGCAAAAGGGGCAGTTAATCCTCTGATTGTTTGTTTAGCAATTTTATTTTGTATTGCAACATTCTTCTTAATCGTATTTGTCGAAAGGTCTGCAAGAAAGATTCCTGTTCAATATCCAAGGCGTATGGTAAATAGTACGATGGCTACGCAAAAGCAAGTTCAGTATATGCCATTAAAGCTTAATATGTCAGGTGTTATTCCTCCAATTTTTGCGTCATCAATTTTGGTTATTCCTGCAACTATTGCTGGTTTCACAACTAATGAAACGATAAAAAATTTTTTATTAAATTACTTAAATCCATCAAATTTCTGGTATAATGTAGTATTTGCATTATTAATTTTCGTTTTCTGTTATTATGCAACTGCAATGATGTTTAATCCAGAAGAGATTGCAGAGAATATGCAAAAAAATGGTGGATTTATTCCTACTGTAAGACCTGGAAAAGAAACTGCTGATTTCTTTTTTGATGTACTAAATAAGTTAACATTTTGGGGTGGAATTTATATAGTTATTATTTGTATATTGCCAAGGCTTGTATATTCAAAATTTGGTTTAGATTCATTTTCATATGTGTTTGGTGGTACATCAATACTAATTGTTGTTGGTGTTATACTAGATACGATGAATCAAATTCAATCAATCTTGGTTTCTAGAAACTATGAAGATTTTATGACAAAAGCTTCGAGATCTAAAGCTGGTATCAGTGGAGCTTTTGGTGGACATAAAGGCGGAAAA
>CAKMMH010000057.1 GCA_927798255.1 uncultured bacterium
ACATATTCTTTTAACAGACATTGCGATTCCATAATATGTAGCTTTTTTCTTATTTATAATTTCATAAGCACTATTTTTTACATTATCTGCAATTTTTTTCATAGATTCATCATGATTAAAATATCCTCTCATTTCACAAAATTTATTAATAGGAACCCCAGAGACATTGACACTTGACCAAGCAGGAAACTCAGAATCACCATGTTCTCCAATAATAAATGCGTGAACATTTCTTGCATCAACATTTAAATGATTTCCAAGCTCATATTTTAATCTTGCACTATCTAACACTGTTCCTGATCCAAAAACTTTATTTTGAGGAAGCCCTGATAATTTTAAAGCAACAGTTGTTAAAATATCTACAGGATTTGCAACAATTAATAAAACACCTGTAAAATTTCTTTTTTTAATTTCAGGAATTATGCTTTTAAAAATTGAAATATTTTTCTTAACCAAATCTAATCTTGTTTCATTTGGTTTTTGATTTGCGCCTGCCGTAATTATAATAATTGAAGCATTTCTTATATCGTCATACGTTCCAGCATAAATATTTATAGGTTTTGAAAAAGTAACTCCATGACTAATATCAAGAGCTTCCCCCTCTGCTCTTTCTTTATCAGCATCAATAAGAACCATCTCTGAAAAAAGCCCAGATTGCATAAGACTAAACGCAGATGCAGCTCCTACAAAACCTGTTCCTATAATTACGACCTTTCTAACATTTGTATAATTTAAATATTTTTGTTCCATAAGAGGTATTATATTTGATAATAAAATTTTTTTAAAGCCCCAAATCATCTAATCACCTAATTTTGTTATAATCTTTAATATAAACTTATAATATCCGTTTCATTATTTTAACTTCAAAATATAATACAAATTCAACTATGAAAGGATACTTGAAGAATAAAGGATTTTTTGCAAAATACATTAAAAAAAATGGTATATGGGACTAATAATTATTGTAGTAATCATACTTTTTATAATTGCAAACACCTCTCATGGTAAAAAGGAAACTATTTCTTTTAATTCACCAAACAATACAGATAAAATTTTCTTTCAGTAAATTTCAGGTTCATTCTATTATACATCATCTAAAAATTCTTCTCTCCTATTTGTCATAAATAAAAAATTTTCTTACATTTTTGCAAGCGAGCTCATCAACCGATTCAAGATCAAACTACAATAATTTAAATATAAAAGAAAAAATATCATTTCAAAGTTCCTGTGAATATATAGAATTTATTTTAGGAGGTACAACAAGATTTCTTGAAGATGAAATTAAAGGTCTCTATAGTTATGAAGCGTTAAAACAAAGACTTATAGGAAATCCATTTGCAGTATATGAAAAAAAGGACTTATCTAGACCTGTGATATTATTAGAAAAGTTAACAAAAGAAGAACTCTTCCAATTATTTAAAAATATTAGAAATGTTTTTGCAGAATATGACGAAACAAAATATTTAGTAACTAATAATGAAATAGAGAAATTTATGCAATATTTATTTAATAGATTTGGAGCAAATTCTTTTCTTACTCCAAGAGAGTCAATAAGACAATTTATTGGATTATTAACTCAAATTCAAAATAATCCAAATATTAAATTTAATACTAATAAAATCCTATATTTCGAAATTTCTAGACTTAGATGGAACTAAAAAATTTATAAATTCTCTTTGACTAGAAATACTCTTTCTTAAGATACGCTATAACTTCCTTAAGCGAATCAAAAACTTCATATCCTGTTTTTAATAAAGTATCTTTATGCTGGTCGCCTCTTGCAACAAGAAGGCAATTAATACCTAAAGCTTTTGCAACCTCAGAATCATGCGCCGTATCCCCTATCATTAAGACCTCATTATTTTTATAATTAGTTGAATTAAGCCAAATACGTGCATTATCAACCTTACTTCCTGCATTCATATCTTTTAATCCGCGAACATCATCAAAATAATCATATATACCAAATTTTTTAACACTATTTACTAACATATTTTGCTCAAGAGCAGATAAAATTGAAAGCGTAACATTATTACTTTTTAAAAATTCTAATATTTCTTTAACATCTGAAAATAAACTTAATTTATCAAGATCTTTCATATATCTTTCATGATACACCGCTGCAAGTTTAGAATAATCAAATTTAGTATCATCAAACCCATGCTGAACATAAAAATCTTTCACAGGATAAATTAACTCTTTTTTGTATTCATCAAAACTAATAGAACCCATTCCATGCTCAATAAAAGCTTTTGCACAAAGTTCATAAGAAATTTTTGCAGCATCTAAAAGTGTTCCATTCCAATCAAAAATTATATGTTTATAAAAAACTTTTCTCATAATAGTATCCTGTTAATTTTTAAAATTAAGTTTTAAAATTCAAACACTTTAAATAAAACTACTCCTATCTTATAAAATTAGTAAAAATAAATTCTTCTTTTTTAGGCATAGGAACGCCCGCGTTTTTTCCAGCTTCTATGTTTTTTAAAAGCCAAGCCATATTTCTTGCAAGTATTCGCATATTTTGCATCCCCTCGATATCTTTTACTACTTCTTCAGGGGTACAGCCATGAACCATATTCCAATAACGACCAGGGACAATTGGCATTTGAGTTATTAAAAAATATTTGTTTAACTCGTCAAGCGCTGCCGTAGTTCCCGCGCGTCTTGCACTAACAATTGAAGCTCCTAGTTTATGAGTAAATTCTTTTGAGCCTGAAAAAAACACTCTATCTAAAAATGATTTTACTGATCCACTAATTGCTGCATAATGCACAGGACTTCCAAATACAAACCCATCTGCACTTTCTGCAAGCTTTACAAATTCATTTACCTTATCATCTATTACGCACTTTCCAATTTTTCTACACGCCCCGCAACCTCTGCATCCTGAAATTACATCAGTTCCTAAATTAAAAATCTCTGTTTCTATTCCTTCTTCATTTAATGTATTCTCAATTTCTTTTAAAGCAGTATATGTACAACCTTCTTTATGAGGAGACCCATTTAATAATAATACTTTCATAAAATTTTCTCCTTTAATAACAATCTTTTTTCATTATACTATATTATTTTATAATATTACGCTATTTGCCTTTTGGCGCTGTTAAAAACCCTTGTTTATTTGGTGCTTTTTTATTTTCAAAGCCAAGTTTTACAACATTTTTTCCATATTTTTCCTCAAGAGCATCTATGGCTTTTCCTAAATTTTCACTTTTTATAATCTTTTTTTCATCTACAAAAAAATCTAATTGTTCATCCCCCTCGTTGCAAATATCTTCTAAAACTATTCCTACACTTCGATATAAAACATTTTTTTCATACATTAAATTTAAAAGACTAAATGCAGTATCTGTGATATCAAGTTCAAAATTTGTGGCATATTCTAACTTTGATTCTAAAAACTTACATAAAAAATCTTTTCTTTTTAGTATCACGCCTATTTTTTTACACTTACACTCTGCATACCTAAGCTTTAAACAAGCCATATGAATATGTACTAATAATTCATTTTTTATATAATCAAGTTCTGTTGTAAACACGAGAAAAGACTGTGTATCCATTATCGATTTTGGCGGCGTGTATTCATTTGTTACTTCATTTATAGCATTTCCTAAAAGCTCGTATTTTGTAAGTAACCCATTTTTTCCAAAATTTGCTTTTATAAAAAAATCATCTTTATTTGTAAAATCAAGTGCCGTAAAAATTCCAAGAGTTTTGCACCTCACATCAAGCCTTCGCCCTATTCCCCAAACATCAGAAACTTTTGTATCTTTTAAAGCTTTAGGAATTTTTCTCTTTCCTATTAAAACTACTCTTTCTTTTGTAGTTTTTGCTTTATATGATGCAATTTTTGCAAGCGTTTTACTTTTACTTACTCCGATACTTACAGGAATGTCTACTTCTTTTAAAATTTTATCTTGAACAAATTTTGCAAAATCAAAATAATTTTTTTTATACACTCCCATAAGTTTTGTCACATCTAAAAACGCCTCATCTATTGAATAAACTTCAACTTGTGGACTTAAACTTTGTAAAATCGACATTACTTCTTTTGAAATCTTTAAATAATTGTAATGATTTGCTGTAACATAAATACATTTTGGATAGTCCCTTAACGCCATAAACACAGGTTCACCCATTTTTATTCCCATAGCCTTGGCTTCTTTAGACCTTGCAACCACGCATCCTCTCTCCCCTGTTACAACGCAAACTGGTTTTCCTTTAAGCGCGGGATTTAATTTTCGCTCGCAACTACAAAAAAATGAATCGCAATCAACAAGAGCGATATATCTTTCATTATTTATGTATTTTTGAATATTAAAATCATTCATAAATTATTCATAAAAGTATTTATATCTTTTATCTTTTATATCATATCGTTTTCTTAAATACTCTATCTCAAGAAGAAGTCCTTCATTATAATGTCTTACATGCCATGCACTATAGCCAATAGCAGAAAGAATACTTGTTGTTTTAAACTTTACTGTTCTATTAGAATTTTGCATTTTAACAAGTTTATAATATTTTTTATTAAAAAAAATTGTATTTATATATGACATAAAAAATTCCTCTTAAAAACCTATTTTAAAATATAATAAAATATTGTAAACTATTTTTATTAATTAGTTTACAATATTAATATAAATCTTTTTATGCCAAAATATAAAAGTGAAAATAACACAAACATTTCTCTAACCTATTGTTTTAACGAGCTTTTAAAGCTTATCCCTTCTTTTTCAAAAACAGAGTTCGCAAAATTTTTAAACACTACTCGTCAAAACTTAGGACAACGCCTTTTAAGAAATAGCAAACTAACAGAAAATGAACGAATCTCCCTAAAAAATATCCTAATAGAAAAAAGCATACCAATAAAATTTTTAAGCACACCTTATATATTAGGAGATGTTGCATTAGTTCCTGTAAGAAGTGAAGTAGAGCTTAGTTGTGGCTCCGGGATTATTAGTAATGCAGATTTCATCTCAGACACTATAGGACTTGATGTAAATTTTATAAAGCTTTATGGCGGAAACCCTCAAAGCATTTCAGTTGTATTTGCAAAGGGAGATAGTATGAATGATATCATCTCTCAAGATGATGCACTTTTAATTGATGAGTCGAAAAACGAAATTATAAACAATAAAGTATATGCTTTTGTGTACGATGCAGAGCTTTATTGTAAAGTACTTAAAAAAACTTACTCTTCAATTTGTGCAATTTCTTACAATAAATCTTATAAACCTTTTTTTATTGATAAAAACAAACAATTTGAAATTATTGGACAAGTCATAAGTGTGATAAAGAGAATGTAAAGCTTCTAAAAATCACAATTGTAAATTTTCATAATCTTTAACACTCTTTCTAATCTTATTTTTAGTTTTTTAAATATTTAACGCTTAGAACATGAAATTTTTAAATTTTAGGCAAGTCGTTATCAATAAATATTATCAAAGATTTTAATCGATTAACTTTTTTTAAGTCGAATACTTTTCCATAAAAATAATTAAAATTTATATTTATCGTACTTTCAATTTTTTTATAAATAATTTATAACTTACTAAAATAATTTAAAATTTTTAAATCGGCAATTAAATAAAAAAATGACATTTATTGACGCAATCGATTATATAGGAACCTACGCATTTGCACTTAGTGGAATAAAGCTTGCTGCCTCTAAAAAATTTGATCTTTTTGGAGCATTTATTGCTGGTGGTATTACTGCTATTGGAGGAGGAACACTTAGAGATTTAATTTTAGATTTGCCTCCTTTTTGGATAATTGATTACAGTTATCTTTTGATCACATTAATAGCAATGCTTTCTTATATTTTTCTTGGAAGATTTTTTCATTGCATAACAAACACGCTACCTATTTTTGATGCTATAGGACTTGCTTTTTTTACAGTAGTTGGAATTCAAAAAAGCCTTGATACGAACATTGCTATTTGGGCAGCAATTATTATGGGAATGTTTACAGGGGCTGCCGGAGGAGTTTTAAGAGATATATTATTAAATGATCAACCGATGATTTTTAAAGATGATATTTATGCAACTGCTTGTATAGTTGGGGGAATAGCGTTTGCAATTTTATATTCCTTAAACATTCAAAGTTTCATAGTCCAATTAATTTCAGCAATAACCGTATTTGTTATAAGAGTACTTGCTTTAAAATATAAATGGCGATTACCTGTGATGCGAAAATTATAAAAGAAAGTTGACTAAAAAGAAAAAGCAGACCCAATAAAAAAGCTGGCAAAAATAAAAAAGCTGGCAAATAAAAAAGCTGGCAAATAAAAAAGCTGGCAAAGAGACTTGAACTCCCAACCTACTGATTACAAATCAGTTGCTCTACCAATTGAGCTATGCCAGCATAAGAAAAGATATATGAAACTTTTTAGATATTACTAAAATATTATTTTTTTAGCAAGATAAAATTTTAGCTTTATCAAAATAAAAAGAAACTGGCGAGGATTGGTTTCGAACCAATGTAGGCGCAAGCCAACGGATTTACAGTCCGTCCCCTTTAACCACTCGGGCACCTCGCCATAAAATATAACACATTACAAAAAATGTATCATAAAAAAATAAGCGGGAAACGAGACTCGAACCCGCAACCTCCAGCTTGGAAGGCTGATGCTCTACCAATTGAGCTATTCCCGCATGAAAAACAATGCTCTATTAATATTTCATAAAATGACAAAAAAACCAATAGTTTTGTAAAAAAAAAATCATTTTTGTGTAATTTTTCTAAAAAATAACTAAAAACCCCCCTCTTTTTACTTCAATCTAATGCTAAAAAATGATACCTTTATTGCCTAGAATATGTTGTTAATAGTATCGTTTTTAAAGAAGTAATAAAAATGAAAGTATTATATTGTTGTAGTTTTATTGATAATTGTGAACTTGCTTATCTTACAGGATTAGCAAAAAGAGGTGTTAAGTATTATGTAGTAGCCCCAGATGTGCCAAACTTTCAAAAATTAAAAGAAAGTAATCTCGTAAAACATCTAACATTTAAAACAAAATCAAAACTTTCAATTGGTGCTATTGTAAAATTTAAAGAACTTATTAAAAATTTTAAACCTGATGTAATTCATTGTGTTGATGGGAAAAGTTTATCATGCGTAATAATCGCTTTAAGATTATTAAAATCAAATATTCCGCTTATTGCTTATCGTGGCACAATGGGAAATTTATCAAGATGGGATTTAGGTACTTGGCTTGCACATAGAAATCCAAGAATTAATAAAATTACTTGCGTATCAGATGCTGTAAGAAAATCATTAATTGAAAACGGTATTCCAAAAGAAAAATTAATAACAGTTTACAAAGGACATAGCCTCGATTGGTATCAAGAGAAATATTCTATTGATAAGCATATGTTAAACATTGGAAATAATGATAAGCTTATTTCTTGTGTTGCAAACGATAGACCTCACAAAGGTCTTCATGTTTTAATTAAAGCTTTTCATAATGTTAAAAATCAAAATTCACATTTACTTTTAATTGGAAACATTAAGAGTAAAAAGCTTATAAACCTATGCAACAGTGGCAAAAATAAAGATAGGATTCATATTTTAGGCTATATTCCAAATGCTTGGATGGTATCAGGTGCAACAGATATTTTTGTAATGCCATCTACTGCAAGAGAAGGACTTGCGCGTTCTGTAATAGAGGCTATGGCTCAAGGAGTCCCTGCAATAGTATCAGATATTGGCGGCCTTCCAGAAATAGTAAGAAATAGAAAAGATGGGTTTGTCGTAAAGGGTGGAGATGTTGAAGCACTAGCAAATGCTCTTGATAAACTAGTATCAAATGAAAAGCTCTTAAATGAATTTTCAAAATCAGCAAAAGAACGCATAGAAAAATCATTTAATACACTTACAACGCAAGAAAAGCTTCTTTCACTTTACAAAGTGTTAAGTGGAAAAAGATAAAAGAAACAAAATTAAAAAGAAAGATTTTTATCTTTTCAGCTATGATTACAATTAATGTTGATGGTGGAGTCTTTAATTATAGGGCGTGAGTATTTATTACAAACAGAAAAGAAGATTTAGTTCTATTACAAGATATTGGTGACTATCTTGTCTTGCCTGATGGTAGAGTTGAAATGCTTGAAAGTGCAGAAGATGCCTCAAAAAGAGTGCTTAAAGAAGAGTTAGGATTAGAAGTAGAATCTTTAACGTTAAAAATTATCAATAAAAATTTCTTTAAGGCACATAACAAATCATATCATGAAATTGGTTTTTATTATAAGTACGTATTAGATACAGGTAGCAATTTATTTTTAAACAAAGACTCATTTTAAGGCCTAGAGGGAAAAGATTATATTTTTAAATGGTATAATATTAATAGCCTTGATAACTTTAGAATTGAACCTTTATTTTTTAAAGATACTATTAAAGATAAATTTAATTATGATAGTATCAAGCATATAGTTACTAATGATCTAGGAAAATAAAAATTTTAAATCGATCAGCGTTTCCTTAGTTCTTTTATCTTTAAAAATATTATAAACGCTAGTGAAAAAGCAAAAAAATCAGATAGTGGCTGAGCACAAACTACGCCACCTAACTTAAAAAAGTAATCACTTATAAAAAGAGCTGGAATATAAACTAACCCTTGACGAGAAGTCGAAAGAATAAGTGACGGCCAAGCTTTTCCAATACTTTGAAAAACTACAACAAACACAAAGAACAATCCAACAAATGGACCTGTAATGGCAATTATTTTTATAAATTTAGGTGCTAACTTTAAAACTTCATTATCATTAATAAAAAATCTTGCAATATCATATGAAAATATAATAAATAACGAACTTAACAAAATCCCTAGAATAAAACTTATTTTTAACGCCTTTAAAATGACCTTGTGCATTTTTTCGTGTTTTAAAGCCGCATAGTTATACCCTACAAGAGGTTGTACTCCATGAGAGAATCCCATTTGAATAATCGGCATTACTGAAAACGCTCTTCCTGCTATTCCCATGCTTGCAATCGCAACTTCTCCATACTTTACTAAAAAATTATTTAAAAATATATGAGCCATACTCATTAATGTTCCGCCAAGAGATGCGGGGAACCCAACTGTTAGCACTTCAAATAAAATTGCCTTTCTAAATTTACAATATTTAAAATTTATGGATAAATTAGTCTTTTTGTTTCTTAAAATATACCTTATAAAAAATAATGTTGAAACGATATTTCCAATTACCGTAGCAATACCAGCTCCTAATACTCCTAAATTAAAATACAAAATAAAAAGAGGATCTAAAATAATATTAATTAAATTTCCAATCAAAATTCCATGCATCACCTCTTTACTAGCACCTTCAGAACGTAAAATATTTGAAAATGCCATCGTAAAAATTACAAAATATGCACCAAACGAAACACTTAATAAATAACTTCTTGCAAGATCTTGAGTTAGTGGCGTTGTCCCCATTAAATGAAGGACTGTTGGCATAAAGGTAACAATTATAAAATTATAAATAAATCCTGCAATTATTATTAAATAACAACAAAGAGAAGAAGCAACTTTTATTGAATAATAATTTTTCTTTCCAAGAAGTCTTGAAATAAGTGAGCTTCCGCCTATTCCAAA
>CAKMMH010000058.1 GCA_927798255.1 uncultured bacterium
TGCAATAGCTTCTTTTGTTAATATTGATGATCTACATATGACTTCAACTTTTGGTAGAATGCTTGCCGAGCAACTTATGAGTGAACTTGTAATGAGAGGATATGAGGTAGTTGAGTTAAGACATAGCCAAGCAATACAATTTTTAGCAGATGATGGGGGAGAGTTTGCGCTTTCAAGAAATATAAATAATTTAAGAAAAGAAAGAAATTTAGGTGGAATTGTGGTAGGAACTTATACAGTTTCTCCAAAAAGAGTATATTTAAATGCAAGACTTATAAATCCTACAACTTCAGTTGTTCTTTCTGCCGCGACAGCTGAAATGTCAAAGACAAGTGAAATCGAAAAAATGTTAAAAGGTGGAACGGGAAGTGGCGTGACAACAACTTTAGAAAGGGTGCCTATTAGAGATGTAAATGAAACACCTACTTCATTATTTCCTTCAAAGAAATTTTAAAGATAACAGATTTATTAAATAGTCAAAAAGGAAAAATTTGATATAATGCTTAATTGAGCTTATTGTTCTTATAGTTTTTCTTTTGGGCTATTTATAAAATGAATGATATTGTTAATGTTGTTTTACTTGGTATTATTGAAGGATTAACGGAGTTTATCCCTGTTTCTAGCACAGGGCACTTAATCATATTTGGAAATTATCTAAATTTAAATGATTCGCTTCATGATACTTTTGAAATTTTTATTCAACTTGGTGCTATCTTAGCCGTACTTTTCTTATATTTTAAAAGATTTATTCTTTTTTTTGATTTTAAAAATAAAGATGATGCATTTGCTGGAAAACAAGGGCTGTTAAAAATGTTTCTTGCTTGTGTTCCAGTTTTCGTCATGGGATTTTTGTTCTACCAGTCAATAAAAGCTCTTTTAGCTAATATTCCATTAATTGCTTTAGCTTTAATAGTTGGTGGAATTTTGATGATTATAGTCGAAAAAATTAAGATTAAAGTAAAAACTCATGGCTTAAATGAGCTAACTTATAAAGATTCTTTTTTAATTGGTATCTTTCAGTGTTTGTCTCTTTGGCCAGGTTTTTCAAGATCTGCTAGTACAATAATTGGCGGCATGTTTTTAGGGGTAAAAAGAGAGGTTTCTGCTAAATTTTCTTTTCTTGTGGCAGTTCCTGTGATTTTTGCTGCTGTAATTTATGATATATGTAAAAATTTCGCAAACTTATCTAAAGATGATATCTGGTTTTTCTTGATAGGATTTATAGTATCATTTTTTGTAGCCATTTTTTCAATAAAATTTTTCTTAAATATTTTAAAGAAATTTTCATTAACAATTTTTGGTTATTATAGAATCATTCTAGGCTTTATTGTATTACTAGTTTATTATTTGTAAAACTTTTTATATTTTTTAACATCTTATCTAGTAAGGGTTTTATATCTTTTATTTTGTTATTTTGTATAACTTAAGGAAAAATATGTTAAAAAAATTTTCTATTATTCTATTGATGTCACTGTTACTAGTAAGTAATACTGCTAGTGCAAAATATTTAATTGGTCTTAGCACATTTCCTATACAATCTGATAATTTTGAAGAAGCTGACTGTAATAGGGTTATTAAAATGGCAAAAGGTGTATCACATCCAGCAATCGCAATTTTATATAATACTTTTGGAACCAATAAAACATGTCTTGAAAAATTTTATAATACTGTTGAGGAACAAAAAAAACGTCATATAACAGAAATACACTTTTCAAATGAAGCTGGAAGAAGAACAGGAAATGTTGATAAGAAAGATTTTTTAAGAAATTATAATGTTAAACAATATAATAAGCTTTTAAAGGAAATGCCAGATTGGTTTCAACGTAGAATTAAAAGAAGAGTGCGATCAATTAAAAAGCTTGTAAGACCTCATAGAAAGAAAGGCTATTTTATCTTATCTACAGGACTTGAAGATAATTATCCGAAACAAGCTTGGTATAATTTATATTATCAAATTAAAAGATATTGGCCATACGCAATAGCAAGAAGTAATGTTAAGCATGAAACTTGGGTTGCCCCAGAAAACGTTTGGGATGAGCGTCATGCATATTTTTCTTCACCTAAAAAACCTAATAGGTGTATTTTAAATGGTGATGGACAGGATATCGATTTCTTAAAACAAACAGGTGGAAAAGTTAGTGGTTATGAACCAGCAAAATATAAACAAGTAAAAAGATGGCTTAATAGAGGTATTAAAAATAATTGTATAATGTTTCTATGGACTGCAAAATGGCAAGGAATTGAAGAAAACAAAAGAGTTTCTAAACCTTTAGATAGAGAATTTACGTATCATAAACAAGATATGCCTGTAATCATTCATTTAGTAAAAGGTAAATCTTTAAATGACACTCGGGTCGGCATTGAATCTATAGATAAAATATTAAGTTATTAGTAGGGAGAGAGAGAGTGCGTGTGTGTGGCTTCAGGTAACAAGAAACCTAAAAACTGCGTGGCTTCAGATAGCAGGAGTGGTTTACTGGCTTTTGGTGTTGAAAACAGATTGCTGATGTCTGATATTAGATTTAAAAAGTGAAAACATGAATATAGGTAGCTTCTAAAATACAAAAATATCTTTCTATATTAATATCTTAAAAAATATAAAAATATCTTTAAAAATAGGTTTATTGGTATATACTTATAAATGATTGTATTTTTTTATAAGGATAAGACTTATGCTAGATATTAATAAAATTAGACAAAATCCAGAAGAGGTAAGAAGAGGTCTTTTAAAGAAAATTGATAATATTGATTTTACAGAATTATTAGAGTGGGACAAGGAGTGCCGTGCATCCATTGCAGAAGTTGAATCCTTAAAAGCAAAAAGAAATAAAGTTAGTGCTGATATCCCAAATTTAAAGAAAGAGGGAAAAGATGTTTCTAATCTTGTTGAGGAAATGAAAAAGATTGGAGATGATATCAAAGTTTTAGATGATAAAGTAGAAGCTTTTCAAACTAAAATTAGAGAGTTTCTTGAAGTTCTTCCAAATCCAGCAGATGATGATGTTGTAGATGGAGATAAAGAGCAAAATCAAGTTATAAGAAGCTTTGGTACAAAAAGAGAATTTACTTTTAAACCCAAAGATCACGTTGAACTTGCAACAAGCCTTGGACTTATTGATTACAAACGTGCAGTTAAGATCTCAGGAAATGGCTTTTGGATGTACACAGGTCTTGGGGCGCAACTTGAATGGGCACTTTTAAATTATTTTGTAAAAACTCATTTAAAAGATGGCTATGAGTTTATTTTACCTCCTTATATTCTAAACTACGAATCTGGTTATACTGCAGGACAATTTCCTAAGTTTAAAGATGATGTGTTTAGAATAGAAAATAGCGAGAAGGGGCAATTTTTGCTACCTACAGCCGAAACCCCACTTGCTAATTTTTATAGAGATGAAGTGGTTCCTGAAGAAGAGCTTCCAAAGAAATTTTTTGGATATTCTGCGTGTTTTAGAAGTGAAGCAGGAAGTTATAGAGCATCTGAAAGAGGAATGATTAGAGGGCATCAATTTAATAAAATTGAGATGTTTATTTATTGCACTCCTCAGGATTCAGAAAAAATGCTTGAAGAGCTTGTTCATAAAGCTGAAAATCTTGTAAATGGTTTAGGACTTACTTTCCAAGTTTCAAAACTTGCAAGCCGTGATTGTTCATCTGCTATGGCAAAAACAATAGATATTGAAATTTGGATTCCAAGCATGAACGAGTTTAAGGAAGTAAGTTCTGCTTCTATGTGTAGAGAATATCAGGCAATTAGAGGTAATATGCGTTATAAATCAAAAGAAACAGGAAAGAACGCATATATTAACACTCTAAATGCTTCTGGTCTTGCAACAAGCCGTTTAATTCCTGCGATCTTAGAGCAATTTCAGCAGGAAGATGGGTCGGTAGTAGTGCCAGAACCATTAAGAGAATGGGTCGGATGTGATATCATAAAACCAAGAAATTAAAATTTGATTTCAGGTAAAAGGGAGAAGGTGTCAGGTATCTGATTGCTGTTAGCTGACACCTGATAGCTGAAATTTATTATATACTATAAAAGAAAAATAATTATTATGGATTCTCGTTTTCGTTTTGCACCAACTCTAGCAGGATTTATTCATATTGGAAATTAAGAACTGGAGTTTTTGCATATTTAGCAGCAAAACATTATGGCGGAAAACTTATATTAAGAATTGAAGATACAGATCAAGAGAGATTAGTAAAAGGTGCAATAGAAAATTTAGTAAATGTACTTGATGCACTAGGTATAGATTTTGATGAAGTATCACTTGTTGATCCTGTGCTTTTAAAAAGTGATGGATTTCCTACATATCATCTAGCGGTTGTCATAGATGACCATTTAATGGGGATAACACACGTATTTAGAGGTGATGATTGGATTGCTACCACTTCAATTCATTTACAACTACATAAAGCGTTTGGTTTGGAAGCACCTATTTTTTGTCATTTACCTTTAGTTTTAGGAAAAGATAAAAAGAAGTTTAGTAAGAGGCACGGTGCAACCTATGCACAAACTTTTTTAGATGAAGGGTATCTTCGAGAAGCACTTGTAAACTATATTTCTCTTGTTGGTTGGTCTAGTGGTGATGATCAAGAAATTTTTTCTAAGGAAGAACTTATCGAAAAATTTACAATTGAAAGAATAAATAACGCTAGCTGTATTTTTGATTTTGATAAACTTCTTTGGGTAAATGGAATGCATATAAGAGTATTAAGTACCGATGATTATATTAATAGAGTAACCATTTATTGAAAAAGTAGGGCTAAATTTTGATGAAGATAAATTTAGAATTGTTACAAAAGACATACAAAAAAGGACAAAAGTATTAAGCGATGTACCTGAAAGAGTGGATTTCTTATTTAATAATGAGATTACAAGAGATATTTCTTCAATGTTTAAAAAAGGAATAGATAAAGAAAAAGTAATCTTAGTTTAGATACTGCAAAGACATTTTTTGAAAATGAAGAAAATTTCTCTTTAGAAAATTCAAAAAAACTTGAAGAAGATATATATGCAAAATTTCATGAGCTTGGATTTCATATGGGAGGAAGTTTTCGGAGTGTTAAGAATTGCAGTAACGGGAAAAGCTGTGACTCCACCATTTATTGATTCGATTATAGCTTTAGGAAAGAAAGTGACTATAAAAAGAATAGAAGATGCTAAGAGGGAAGTTAATCAATATTCTCATTGCTGATTGCAGACTGCGGAATGCTGATTGCTGAATTTATCTATCTCTAATATCTGCTATCTATTAACCTGTTTTCAGAAACTGTTCGTTTTTCTTTAATTCTTATCATGTTGATAACCTAAGATAAATATTATAAACTTATGCTATTTGTGTTTTAGGGTTCTTTTAATCATTTTAACAAGAAAGGTTTCGCTTATGGCAGACGGTAAAAAACTAGATGTAGGCATTAGAACTAGAGATGCTATGCAATCGGTTGCTATGGTACATAAGGATTCAGCTCTTGATGCTTCTTCTTGTGAAGATGATATCAAATCACAAGATAAAGTGATAGGCTGTAATGATAAGGACTCTGCTCAATACGACATACCTAAGCACAAGTTTTACTTGGGCGAAGATTAGTCTTTTTGATATAGGTAATCCTTACCTTATACCCATCACAAAGTGCGCTTGAATCTTAGTATTTAGGCGTACTTTTATATATTTCCCTTAATAACTTTAATACACTATGATTGATATATTTTTAGTAAAGATATAAACTATCCAGCAGATTTTGAGTTTTTTGGAAAAAATTTTATGAATGACATTAAAGAAAATGACAATAACACAATTAATAATGTTGATAATGTTAATAATTCAGTGGATTTTAAACAAGAAGAAAAAAATAATATCTTAAATTTTATAAAAACACTACCTCAAATTTTAATGGCTCAAACTTTAAAAGATAATTATCGTGTAACACCTCAAGGCCTTTTTATTAATTTAAAAGAAACGAAAAATTTCACTTCATTATTTGCAAAAAGTACAAATACACCAGAAAATAAGGTTATAAAAAAACTTTTTAATGAGGAATCTCTTCCTGTTTATTATTTATTAGAAGGAAAAAGTTGCCAGACAGGAAACCTTGTTCCACTTAATATTAATGAACCACAACAATTTAAAATGCCTTATTATTTAGGAACACTTACTAATGCTAGAGATTATCTTTATCCTCAAGATCCTGAAATCTTAGCGATAAATGATTTAAAAATTAATGGAAATAATATTGAGTTTAAAAAAGGAAATTTTACATATACTTTAAGTCAAGATTTATTAAAAAGATTTAATCATTTTATTGATTTTTCACCGATGATTTCGAAAAGATTTTCAAATTCTTCAAAATCATTAAAGGAGTCATTAAAAGCATTTATATTTTTCTTTAAAAAAGCAAGATTTGTTCATAGTCCTAAAAAGTTACTTGTACCTCAAAAATGTAAAGATAATAAAAACAATAAATTTATGATACTTGATTCGCTGGTTTTTATTTTTAATAAAGATAACGTAATTCAAGATTTCTATGAAGCTAAAGGAAAAAATCTTTATCATTTTATGAGAAGTGAGTTTGAAAAAATCAAACCTTATTATCGTTCAGAAAAAGTAGGGACATTTAAGCCTTTTCCTTCAAGTAATAAATTTTTAGGAGTTTATACATTAAATAAAAAAAGCTCAATGTTAAATCCTTTTGCTTTTTTTAATTTTTTAGAAACAGCTCCTTTAATGAAGAGTATGGAGCATTATTTTATGAAAACTTATTCTGTAAAAGATGCTTTTGAAATTTTTTCATACTTATTTATAAATGCAGCTCCAATTGAAGCAAAGAATATTAAAAATTATATTGAGAAATTAAGTAAATATTCTTGCAAATATCTTATAAATCAACAGTGGATTTTTGGGCTTGATAATAAAGATAATCTTACTACGTGCATTGCCAAGGGGAGTAAAAAGTAAAAATAAAATCTTTATTAAATATTGATAGTTATACCTGAAAAGTTGAAAATTCCATTGAGATATTATAACATCATCGCAGTTTTCTTAGAATAAATTTGTTGTTAATGAAGTAGTAGAAATGCAAGAAATGAATCCAAATCCAGATTATACAAACCCAGATCGTCAAAACCCAAAAAGTTTAAATCCTGCTACAACACAAGGGCAGAATTCTGGATCTATGAATAATGATACTTTATCAAAAACTCATTTAAATTATGAGAAGTTAAAGCAAATCTTAAGTGATGAAAGTATTGAAAAAGAATGTGATGAAGTAATAAACGCTCTTAACGAAAAAGGAGAGCTCGTTGTAAATCCTCAAGAGTTACAAGAGAAGGTCATGTTTAACTTAGCTTTGACCGCATTAGAGGGAAATGACCATAAGACAGCATTTAATTATTTTAATAGTTCTTTTGATGTATTAGTTCAAAAAAGTTTTAGATCTGAAGAAGACCTAGAATTTATGAGTTACATAGTAACGTTAATGATGTTGTGTGTTTCAAGTTCAGATGAAGCATATGAAACATTATTGTTATTAAATGATAAAAGAAATGTCTTTAGAGATGATATTAAAAGAGATGACTTAGAGCTTGTGGCATTAATTGATATGTATTTACTCTGTTTAGATACTTTTTCAAAATGGAAAGATAACCTTATAACTAAGCATTTTTTTACTTATCAAGCAAGGGCTATTTCTGAATGTATATCTAAAAAAGAATCTTTAACATCTTGTAATTATTTATTGATTAGTGATTCCTTAGAAAGATTATTTGTAAGTTTAAATAAATATAGTGATATTTTTTTAGAATATAAATTAGAAGATGAGACCATAAATATATTTAAAACTACTTTAAAGCTTGTGAATAATATTTCGCGTGCTTATAAAAGATGTATATCAAATGAACAAAAACAATTATTAGAAGATAGAGTTTATGATGCTGTACTATTAATGGAATTTAAAAAGGGTAATTCTGTTTTTTTGGAAGATTTACTTAAAAAAGAAATGACGAATAATGCTCCTATGATAGTTGCAGAGATTACATCGTTACTTTTAAAAGTTTATGTTTCAAAAGGAGAGTTAAATAAAATCAAGATAAACCTTTTTGAACCGTATATATATGTATTAGAAAAATTAAAAGAAGCGCCTAAAACTAAAAGAAGTTTCTTACTTTTAGATGCATTTTTTAATTTAACTGTAGAAATTATAGATTATTATGCAAATTATAAATGTAATTATAAACGTGCTGAAGCTTATGCATTAACACTTAGAAAAATAATGGAATCTAAAAAAGCTAATAAGATTTTAGGTTATAATTTTTCTGATATTATGAAAGGTGATAAGTGGATAACTAAGAAAATTTATGGACTTGCTCCGATTCTTACTAGAAGTTACTTAATGCTTTTAGATAATATAACTTCTTTATCTAAGTTTCATAAATTTAATTCTAGCTTTAAATCAATTAATGAGATAAGTACTATAAGAAGGGCGGTTAATACTTTCTTAGAAGTTCTTAAAGAAGATGATCCTGAAGAGTTTGTAAGCCTTGTTTTAGATAGAGCTTTAGATAGTACTGATCGTAATTGTATATATGATGCCAAGAGATATATTAAAAAATTACAAGATTACAGAAAGAGTGTTAAGGCTAAATTGGAAAATTTAGAAATAGAACCTCCTATCGATCCTGAACTGGAAATTGGGTATTATTACGCAATATGTACATTTAGTTATATATTCAACTATTCAAAAATGCCAAAGTGTTTTGATAAAATGAGAAAAGTTTATGATGATTCTAAGATGAAATATGATGAACGCTTTTACGATGTGATTATATATTATCTAGAATATTATATTGATCGTGGTGATTGTTTACGTGCTGCAAATGTACTTTTAACTTTTCAAGAGTATTTAAAACAAAATAATTTAAAAGAAACAGAAGATCACTTGAAATTTTTAGATTATAAAAAATCTGTTTTCGAGTTGTTTGAAGACAGGAAAAAAGATGTCATTAAAGAGAGAAGAAATCTTAGAAAAAAGCTTAAAAGAGAAGATCACAACGATGATGATAACGAAGATAATGATAATAATAATCAAGAGAAGAAATCATAATATTTTTTTATATTCAAACTTGAGTTTTTAGTAGATATTGTTAGAATAATCTTGGCGTTAGGTTTTTTATAAAATATAAAAATATTTATGATTAAAAAAAGTGGCCCAATAGAATTTAAGGAAAATATTGGCTCTTTAGAGTCACAAGCTACTTATCCCTCTAGAAATCAATCATGTAAAAATTATGAAACATGTCTTAACTTGGCAGCTAGTCTTGACTGGGAAGGGTTTGATTGTACAAACTGCAATAAGAAAATTAACGAACAGTTAATATGGCGTGCACAAAGTGCGCAAAGAGAGGATAATCTTTCAAAAAAGATTTTTCCTATTCCTAAGATTAAATCTATTGTAACAAAGAAAGAAATTGTTGTTAAAAAAGTTTCATAATTTGAAAGTATCTATTAGCAACGACTAAGTATCCTGCACAATTTTGCATACGAAAAATTGTGCAGGATACTTGGCCAGCCACACA
>CAKMMH010000059.1 GCA_927798255.1 uncultured bacterium
AATTTCTTAGGGTTTAAAAAAGAACTTATAAAAAAGATATCATTTGATTCTTTTTCAATAAGTAAAGAAAAGGATAAAGAAAAAAATATCGATAAATTTATAGTTAATAATCTTGAAGAAAAACAAGATGATGAAAAGGTCGATTTTTTAATAAACAAACTAATATCTCTTTCTTTTAAAGATATTTTAAGTAGTGATAAAATTAATTTACCATCACCTGATTTCAAAATTGAAGTTTTAAAAGAGGATGGTTCAAATGTTACATTAAGCTTTAAAAAAATTAATGATAAATTTATTTTAAAAGTATCAAATATGCCATTTGATTTTGAAGTTTCAAAAAATATGTTTAATGATTTCAAAGAAGCTAAAAAAAGCGATCTTGTAGTTAAATAGCAAAGACACTAGGTAGTCCTAGAAGTAGGGAGCAGGCTTGAGGAAACAAATATCAGGAGGTTAGTATCAAGTTGCAAAGAGTTCGGGTATCGGGTAGCTGATTTGCCAAATACGGATAGCAGATTGCTGAAAAATACATGTCACTTTTAATTATTTATTAGCACCCCTAACGCCCAAATCTCAATCTCTGTTAATTCATCTTCTGAACAAAAAGAAAATTCTTCACCGTCTTTAAAAACACCTATTCCACTAAATCCATCTTTCGTTTTTTCTATAGAAATTATATGCGCTTCTTCGCCAAATCCGAGGGACCCTAAAATGATATCTTCAGCCCTTATTTTTTCAGATAAAAAATCTTCATTCATAAATTCAAACTTAAAGTTATATATCTCTCTTATATACTCCCCTTACAATTGCTAGTAATAAACCTACCGTAAAAAATGATGCAATAACATTTGAACCACCAAATCCTATAAAAGGAAGCACTAACCCCTTTGTCGGTAAAAGTCCTGTAACAATTCCAAAGTTTGCAAATGCAGGCACTAATATTAAAAATAAAAGCCCCATGGCAAGTGCATATGAAAAAGTATCATAAGAAACTCTTGATGCAATTTTTAAACACCTAAGAAAGAAAATAAAAAATAAACTTATTAAAACAATAACCCCTATGAAACCAAACTCTTCTGCAATCACAGATAAAATAAAATCTGTATGCGCAGCTGGAAGAAAATGTAATTTTTGTTGACTGTTGCCTAATCCTACACCACTAAATCCACCACTTGCTATCGTAATAAGTGACTGAATTAGTTGATAAGATTTTCCCGATGTGTCCTCAAACGGATGTAAAAACGCTTCAATTCTTTTTAATCTATAAGGCGCAGCTGCAACAACAAGTACGCAAGCAAATGCTAAAGGAAGTGCAGCAAGTAAAAAATGTTTTATTCGAACTCCTAACGCACATGCCATTATAGCCCCGGCTAAAAATAACACTGCGGCACTTCCAAAATCAGGTTGTAATAAAAATATTCCACCGATGCCCCCTAAAAAACATATTAACGGAATAACAAATCCCTCTTTCCACGTTTTTATCCCATTTTCATGCCTTGAATAATAATTTGCTAAAAACACAATAGCAGCAATTTTTACAAACTCTCCTGGTTGAAATCTAAAAAAAGCTATTTTTACCCAACGCTGCGCACCACCGGCGTTACTACCTATCCCAGGAATCAACGGTAAAATAACTAAAATAAGTGCAGCAAATGCCATATACTTAGAAATTTTATACAACGATTTGATATTTATCCTAGATGCAAAAAACATCACAAAAATTCCAGCAATAACAGCATTTAATTGTTTGAAAAAATAAATATTCTCACTATCAGATACTGATATAGTAGAGTAAATCATAAGTAACCCAAAAAGTGTTAGAATAATAACCAAGATAACTATTGAAGGGTCTAGTAAAAAAGGAATCTTTGCTTTATAACTTCTTTTATCTGATAAATTTTTCATAATACTAAAACTTTTTATCTTAACTTTAATGTTGCAAGTGATATAACTGCAAGCACAATCGAGACTATCCAAAACCTAACTATTAGCTTTGGTTCTACTAGTCCCTTTAATTCAAAATGATGATGAATTGGCGCCATCTTAAAAATCCTCTTACCACCAGTAAGTTTAAAATAATAAACTTGAATAATTACTGATAACGCTTCAATAACAAATATTCCACCAGCAAGAACTAGTAAAAGCTCATGCTTAACAAGAACTGCAATTGCGCCTAAAAATCCACCAAGAGAAAGCGAACCTAAATCTCCCATAAATATACTTGCTGGAAATGTGTTATACCATAAGAAGCCAAGCCCTGTTGCTAAAAGCGCCATAAGTAAAATACTAAGCTCCCCTACTTTTGGTAAATAAAACACTGATAAATATTTCGAAAGCTCTGCATGTCCTGCTACGTAAGTTAAGATTACATATAATAGCGCAACTGTCATAATAGGACCTATTGCAAGCCCATCAAGTCCATCAGTTAAATTAACAGCATTTGAAGTACCAACAATCACAAGTATTACAAAAGGAATAAAAAAGTATCCTAAATCAATTGAAAAGTTTTTAAGAAATGGAAAATTTAAATTTGTTGAAAATCCATTATAAACCAAAATTGCACCAAATATTCCTGCGATTAAAATTTGCCAAAAGAGCTTAACTTTCCCTGGGACTCCTTTCGTGTTTTGCTTTGTTACTTTTCTCCAATCATCAACAAATCCTAAAATCGCATAGGAAATAAGCACAAACATTACTAAGATAATATTTAAATTAGTAATATCTGTAAAAAGAAACATTGATAAAATTATTGCGATAATAATTGAAATTCCTCCCATAGTAGGAGTACCTTGCTTTGATAAATGGCCTTGAGGACCACAATCTCTTATAGGTTGCCCTTTAACACCTTCTTTTTTCTGCCAGTTAATTAATTTTGGTAAAATATAAAGAACAAGAAAAAATGAAAAAACAAAAGCAGACATCGCTTTAAAACTTTGATATTTAAATACGTTAAAAAACGTACACTTTGTATGAAATGTATATAACCAATTGTACAACATATTAAAAGGATCCTAAAATATTTTAACTCTATATATATTAAATTATAACGATGCTAAGATTTCTTCAACGGCCTCTTTATCAGAATAATGAATTTTTTCAGTGCCTATTATTTGATAATTTTCATGCCCCTTTCCAGCAACAAGAACGACATCGCCATCTTTTGCTTGATGTAATACTTCATAAATGGCAATTTTCCTATCTAGTTCAATAATATCTGGCTCTTCACACCCTTCAAGCATATCAGATAAGATTTGATTAGGATCTTCTGTCCTAGGATTATCCATCGTCATAACGACCTTATCAGCAAGCTCACAAACTACCCTTGCCATCTTCGGTCTCTTTGTTCTATCTCTATCTCCGCCACAACCAAACACACACCAAAGGCTTGCTTCAGGTTTTACAATCTTTCGTAAGGTTTCAAGCACATTTTTTAATGCATCATCAGTGTGCGCATAATCAATATAAATCCCTAAATGTTTATCATTTTTCACTGGTTCTAATCTTCCTGGAACTGGAGGAACCAAATCAAATAATTCAACAAATTTTTGAGGATCTTTTGTCCGAGCTACAAAAGCACCAAATGCAGCAGCAATATTATGTGCATTAAATTCACCTATAAAATTAGACTCAATTACATAGTCCATTCCAAAAAATTGTAACGTTAATTTACTTCCTTTTATATTTTGCTCAAATTCCTTAATATAAATTTCCGCGTTTTCATTAAATCCGTAGCCAAAAAGAGTTAAATCTTTATCTTTTAAATAATCATATAATCTCTTACCATAAGGACAATCAATATTAATGATTGCATTTTTGTCGCTCTTAGGACTTTCTACAAGAAGCTCAAAAAATCTCTTTTTCGCAAGAAAATAATCTTCCATCGTTTTATGATAATCTAAGTGATCCTGAGTTAAATTTGTAAAAATTCCTGAATCATATTCTAAGAAATCACCTCTATATTGTGTACCACCTTGAGATGTGTATTCTAGCACCGCATATTCTCCACCTTTTTGTACAAAATCAGCTAGAATTCCTTGTATTGTTAAGGGGTCAGGCATACCAGTAGCAAATTCTTTATCGATAACATCTTGAGAGAACGCACCAAGTGTGCCAAGTCTTAAAGATTTTTCTCCTAAAATCGAATATAAATTATATAAAATCCAATCCGTAGTAGTCTTTCCATTTGTTCCTGTTACCCCCTCTAAGAACATTTTAGAAGATGGATTCATGTAATAAATACTTGCAAGTTTAGAAAGCGCATATCTTGAGTCTTTAACCACTATTCCTATTCGACCTAAAAGATAACTATCATCTTCACAAATGACACAAATTGCCCCATTTTTAAATGCATCATCTATATACTTATGACCATCAACGCTATAACCTTTTATGGCTATAAACAGAGTGTTATCGCCTATATTATTACTAGAAAAACTTATATTATCCACTCGTAAATTTTCACTATAATTTACAAGTTTACCATCAATATAATTAGCAATTTCTTTTAGCATCATTGGCTGATTCATAATCCTTTCCTCACACCTTTTTATTTAAAATTTAGTCTTTTAATAGTTCCTTTTTTTCTAAACGTTCCATTACACGTTTCATGATATCCTTAAATACAGGCCCTGCTAATGCGCCACCGTAAATACTATCAGAGTGTGCCTCATCAACACTTACTATAAGAAGTGGCATAATAGGTATATTTAAAGAAGAAGTATCTACAAAACCGACAAATGATGCAATATACTTTCCTTCTTCATATCCTCTACCATCTTTCTTAGCCTTCTGAGCAGTTCCTGTTTTTCCACCGACAATGTACCCTTCAAGCTTTGCTCTTTTTCCAGTACCATGTGGATCCTCAACTACATCTATTAATACTCCTTTTATAAAATTTGCCGTTTTTTCACTAATAATTCTTTCCTT
This sequence comes from uncultured bacterium, assembly GCA_927798255.1. Lineage (GTDB taxonomy): Bacteria > Bdellovibrionota_C > UBA2361 > UBA2361 > CAKMMH01 > CAKMMH01. The sequence continues at coordinate 4,927 of CAKMMH010000059.1, forward strand.
TTTAATTGGTTTTGAAGAAAGCAAACGAAGTGTAGGCAAATAACCGCCATTAACAAATGAAGCGAGTGCGCGAATAATTTGAAGTTGAGTTACTGCAACACCTTGCCCAAATGAATGAGTAGCAACGTCTATTTTTGCCCAATTTTTGTAATTTCTAAATATACCTGGTGTTTGACCATTAAAATTTAAATCGATTAATTTCCCTATTCCATAAGCAGACAATGCCTCATATAACTTCTCTTTTCCAAGCCTATCCCCTATTTTTACCATACCAATATTTGACGAACGAACAATTACATCTCTAAATGACAAAACTCCCGAAGGATGTGAATCCTTAACTATTTTTCCTCCATAATAATATCGTCCTTTTTCACAATCAAAGTTATCCGACTCTTTTACGGCCCCCATATCATAAGCAATTGCTGCAACTATTGGCTTAAAAATAGATCCTGGCTCAAATACTGTTTCTATAACAAGATTTTTTAAATCATTTTGTGAGCTAACAGAATCAGCGTTAAAGTTTATACTAGAGCTTTGACTCATAGCTAAGATATCACCTGTATTTGCATCAATCATCGTGGCAAGCACTGCATTGGCGTTTAAATTTTCTTTTGCATTTTGTACTTCTTCATCTACTATCAATTGTAAATCTGCATCAATAGTTAATTTAATATCCTCCCCTTTTGGCACAGTGAATAAATCGACATCATGCGCTTTAATAGTTTTTCCTAGAGCATCTTTAATGATTGTTTCATGAATTGCACTTCCTCTTAACTTCTTATCAAACACAGCTTCAAGACCAGATAACCCCTTTTCATCCATTCCAACTTTTCCAATAAGTGTACTTGCAGATCTAGAGTATGGATATATTCTTTTAAACTCCTTCTGAATTCCTATTGCCGGATCTTTTAAAGCTAAAATCTTCTCTCTATTTTCTCTTGATGATTTTCTTTGGATATACACAAAAGGAGATTTAGATTGAAGCTTCTCATAAACTTCTTTTTCATCTAACTGCAAAATTTTCGCAAGAGTTTTACTAGTTTCAATTTTATCTTTTACTAAATGTGGGTGAACAAACACAGATGGTGCTTCAATTGATAATGCCATTGGCTTATTAAATTTATCTAAAATTGATCCTCTTTCTGATTGAATTGTTATTGTTTTAACGTGTTGATTTTTTCCTAATGCTTGAAGATTAAATATATCTACAATTTGAATGTAATAAAGCCTAATAAAGAGTGCAATTATCCATACAATAACTACTACTATAAACCATGCACGACGATTTTTTCTAATCCTTTCCCAATCTTGTGTATTATAACGATTTTCATTATTGTTTAAAAATATTCCGTTTGTCTTATTACTGCCTGTTTGCATTTTCCTCTAATACTCTACTGTAATAATTTTTGGTGATTCCTCTAAGTTAAAACCAAGTCTTGCTTTAGCAAGACCCATTAAGTTATCATACCTTTTAACAACTGAAACTTGCATGGCCAAGTCTTTTTTAATAGTTGAATATTCTTGAGTCTTATTTTGTGCTTGTGCAATTTGATAGCCTAGAGTCACTTTTTCTGCTCTGCACCATACGTGAAAAATAAGAACAGACATTAAAAATAAACATGCCACGATTAAGAGTTTGTGACTTTGAACTTTAACATTTTTTACATATACAGATTGGTAATCAAGACAAACAGCCATTTTAATAATTCCTTTTATTAAAAATTATGACAAACAAAAATTTACTTTTTAATTAAACTCAAAAACTCTCATTAAAGAGCTTCTTGATGCAAAGTTTTCTTGAATTTCTTCTTGAGTTGGCACTAATGCTTTTTTAGTAATTAGTTTTCCAATTCCTTTTACTTCTTCCTTTGCAACCATAAGAGAAATTTTATCATTCTCTCCTTTTTCGAAGCTTCTTAATGTGCTTGTTACAATTTTATCTTCAAGAGAGTGAAAACAAATCACAACAAGTCTTGCTTGAGGTTTTGCTAAACTTGGCACATTTTCTAAAAGCTTTTTTATTTCTCCAAACTCATTATTTACCGCTATTCTTATAGCTTGAAATGTTAAAGCGCTTGGGTTTAATTTTTTTCCTTTATAAAATTTTAAAGTTGCACTTTTAATAATTTGAGAAAGCTCTTTTGCGCTATTTATTGGTCTATTTTTTAAAATAGCATTAACAATGCTTCCTGCCTCTTTTCCTACCCCACCTATTTTTAAAATTTTATAAAGCTCTTTACTTTCAAACTCATTAACGATATTACTAGCAGTTAAAACGCTTTCTTGATTCATTCTCATATCAAGAAAACTTTCATCATTAAAAGAAAACCCTCTATTTTCTTTTAACTCATCTTGAGAAAGCCCTAAATCAGCAAGTATCCCGTCAAACTCAATACCAATAAAAATACTACTATTTGCGTTAGAAAATTCTGTATTATAAAGAAACACTCTATCTTTATAATCTTTTAAAAAATCTTTTGCTCTTTCTATTGCATTTATATCTCTATCTATTGCATAAACAATATTATTTTTATTAGCATCAAGTATTGCTTTTGTATGCCCTGCGCCTCCTAGTGTGCAATCTAAAAAAACCCCACCTTCTTTTGCCTTAAGATAATTTATTACTTCTTCTTTCATTACAGAAATATGTATTGTCTTTTCTAATTTCACTTTTTTTACATCAACTATATATCAATTTCTGCAAACAAGTCTGGATTATCAAGCAATGCATTTTCTGCTTCTTTAAACACGTAATCCCAAACACGACTATCCCAAATACGAAAGCCATGAATCGATGAAGTAAACGTTACATCTTTTGAAAGTCCAGCATAAACTCTTAAGTATTCAGGGATTAAAATTCTCCCACTTTTATCTATTTGACATTCTGCGGCTCTACTTAAATAGAAGTTTTCTAATCTTTGTAGTTTTGAATCAAATCTACTTTTAGAGCGAAGTTTATTTTCAAATTCTATCCAAGAAGATAAAGAAAAACCTTCTAAGCATTTTGAGCCTTCGCTAACATAGTTTGTTATTACTATACTTTGCTCGTTTGTTATAGAAAGCACACGTCTATATTCACTAGGTAAATTAACGCGGAATTTTGAATCAAGAGAATGAGTAAAATTTCCATGAAATGATAGACAATTATTAAACTGAGACTCAGAAGTCTCACCTTTAAATTCAAAATTTTCATTTAAATTGTTATTTTTTAAAAGTTCATCTTTCATTTTTTTAAAAAGCGTTTCCCTTTTACCTTAAAAACTTAACAATTTAAGCTAGTTAATAATATATCTATCAATTTTTATTAGGCTTTGCTTTTTCTCCCACTAAACCCCACATTCACCCACTTAATATTAAAAAATTACAAGTTTTTTATCAAATGGTCAAGGGAAAAATGTAGAAAAATATAAAAAATGCAAAAAAATATTATTATAAAATCAAGAATAACAATGTCTTACATAAAAAATAGCAATCACATAAGTTAGTTTAATAATTTGAGTAGAAGCTTTTTTAGAAAATAATGTTTTTTCTAGGTTGCTGCCGTTTCCACAAGTTAAAAAAAGGTGAAAGATGAATAATTTACCTTTTTACATTGCTGCGATTATTTGCGCAGTGATAACGTTATTCACTTGGAAATCAACAATGAAGGTTTTCAAGGAATCGAAAGACGACAAGACTACTAGGATCGTTATGCCGATTCTCGCGTTAATCTTGACAATCGCAACGACATTCATATTCTGTTGCGATTTGATTTCGCACTAGTAGCCCATTAAATACAAATATGGGGATAATACCTATTTGGTAAGAAAAGCGTGGAAGACACTAACTGTTTTAATAAAGAAGCCCGATTCTAAAAAGACTTCTTCCCTTTCCTTAAAGCTTATTTTTCTAATCTAAAAACCACTACAAATTCAAAGAAGCACTATTAATACCAAATTTTTATGTGTCGTCAATCAAAATTAAGGTGTACAAAAATTTATTTAGTAAAAATTGATGATTTGGATTTACCTGGAAAAAGTAATCACTAGAACTATAAAACAGTCAAGGCGCAAAAATATCAGGGGATTTGAGTGGGAAAAGCGCAATCGTACTCTTTTGCAAAGAGCATTTTTCCCCCTCGAATAGCGTAGATACTTTTGATACATTGTCCATTTTATAAATCATCATCCATTAAATCTACAAAGAACAATCCTGTACCAAAATCTAAAATCTCTTCTGTACAAACGCCAGCATAAATTCCAAATAATAAAAAATCGACTCCAGCTCCAACTTCACCAGGACAAATGTTACGAACTCTAGACTCAGCAAACGCAGGCCCTACACCTATTTCTTCACCATATTCTAATTTTACAGGCCAATCTCGACCAAAATTTCCTATTCTTAAGGAAGCAGGAATCATTTGCCTATACCCTACTTGTCCATATTTTGTGACACGTGCAACAGCACCGAGACTTGGCCCTACACCAATATCAAATTTAAAAATATCAACAAGATCTAACACTCTATTTACAGGCCATAAAAGAATTTGTTTTAAAATTGATGGTGATTCTTTTTTTTCTTGAATTTGCATATCCGACCAAGGCTTCATAGGACTAACCTCGACCTCCTGAGCTGCATATGAGTAATTTACAAAATAAATAAA
>CAKMMH010000060.1 GCA_927798255.1 uncultured bacterium
TAGATAAAGTAAAAGCGGGTTTAAATGATTTTAAGCTCGCTTTTACTTTATCTATTAAATTTTGCCTTTAAATATTAGAAAATTCCTTGTAATTCTATTTACCAATGATTGCACATAGTTATTCTCATATCAACACCTTTTATGAGCGACTTTTTAGAAAAGAAAGAATATCATTAATATATAATTTATTATCTTCAATATGTGGATGATGTGCGGAATGCTCATAAATTTTAATATCTTTAACTTTGCTTTTCACAAGACTCTTATAATAAATTAAAGTTTCCAAACTTGACTCGTCATATTGCCCAGCAGTAAACAAACATGGAATTTTTACTTTCTTAAGATATTTACTATTATCAAAATTTTTTAATGTACCATTTACTATAAACTCAGATAATCCCCACATATGAATATATATATCACTAGATGAATTAGTTTCTGCCTCAAGCAAACAAAAAGGTTTATTTTCACTTCTATAAATAAAATTTTTATTATATGAATTTACAGCTTCCAAAAAATTAGCACTATAATAATCTTTATTATCAATTACATTAAGTATGTTATCCCTTACATTATTCTTAAGTGTTTTTACATTAGATAATATATCAAGCTGCCAATACCTACTACTTATAAAAGGACTTGCAAAAATTATTTTTTCAACTCTTTTTGAATAATGCTTATAATACTCTAGCGCTAACGCTGCTCCCCATGAATGACCTAATAAATAAAACTTTTTAATTTTTAATTTTTTTCTTAAAGCTTCTAATTCTTTTACATAAAATTTTATATTTGCATTTTTTAAATCGATCTTTGAAGAGCGACCACAGCCTTGTTGATCATAAAGCACAATTGGAATTTCTTTGGATATTTCTTTAAAAGGTTCTAAATAATAAGATGTAAACCCTGGGCCTCCATGAGCTAAAATAAGAGGCATTTTATCGCTTTCTAAATTCACAGCCTCAAACCAAGTTTTTCCACCTTTATATATTAAATAATCTTTCATTTTTGCGAACCAAACATTTCGACAACTTTATAAAGTAACTCCTTTACGCCTTGACCTGTTGCGCTAGAAATCATACATACTTTATATTCTTTATCTTCAAAATATTTTTTAGCTTCATTTATGAAATCATTTTCACCTATTATATCCATCTTGCTAAAGACTATTAGTTGCTCTTTTTTTGCAAGATAAGATGAAAATTTTTTAAGTTCATTATTTATTTTTGAAAAAGCATCAATTATATCTTCTTTACTATTACATAACGAGACATCTATTAAATGCATAAGCACTTTGCATCTTTCAACATGTTTTAAAAATGTAACTCCAAGCCCTTTGCCTTCGCTAGCATCTTCAATAAGCCCAGGAATATCCGCCATAACGAAATCAATATCCCCTACTTTTACAACTCCTAAATTTGGAACAAGAGTAGTAAAAGGATAATCAGCAATTTTTGGTTTTGCCTCAGTTACTTTTGAAATAAGCGTAGATTTTCCAGCATTTGGAAATCCAATTAATCCAACATCTGCAACTAATTTTAATGATAATTTTATATCAAGCTCTTCCCCTTCTTCTCCATCTTGTGCTTTTACAGGTGCTCTATTTGTGCTACTTTTAAAAAACGTATTTCCTTTTCCGCCACGACCTCCCTTTGCTACAACAAAAGTTTTTTCATCTTCAGCTAAATCTGCAATTAGCGTATCATCACTTATTCTTATAATTTCTGTACCAATTGGAACTTTAATAATTAAATCTTCACCGTTTTTTCCTGTTCTTCTATTTGTACCACCATCTTCACCATTTTTAGCTTCCCATTTTGCCATAAAACGAAAATCTAAAAGCGTATGTTTATTTCTATCCGCAATTAAAACTACATCTCCTCCTTTTCCTCCATCTCCCCCATCAGGTCCGCCAAGAGGAACAAACTTTTCGCGTCTAAAATGGCTAGCACCTTTTCCGCCATTTCCGGCTCTTACATATATTGTAGCTTCATCAATAAATTTCATAATAAGTCATCGATATACTAAAATCCCCTTTAAATTAGCAGATGAACTTTTACTATTTTAAAGGGGATTTATTAATGTCAGTTCTTTAAAAAAGAACTAAAACTAATTTTTCAAATTTAAACAAACTAAGAATTTGCAATCACATTAACTGTATGCTTCCTTCCTTGTTTAAACTCTACTGTACCATCAGTTAGAGCAAATAATGTGTAATCTTTTCCAAGGCCTACATTTGTTCCTGGATGAAAAGTTGTACCACGTTGTCTTACAAGAATATTTCCTGCAAGAACTTGCTCACCACCAAACTTTTTAACACCTAACCTCTTACCAATCGTGTCACGACCGTTTCTTGAACTACCACTTGCCTTCTTATGTGCCATCTTAAAATATCTCCCTACTTAAACTTTTTAAAGCACTTAAAATCTATTGTAAAATAGAATTTATAAGTAATGCTTTTAATTAAAATTCAATAACTTGTATCTTAGTTAAATTTTGACGATGTCCTTGTCTGTTAGTATATCCTTTACGACGACGTCTTTTAAACACAAGAAGTTTCTCCCCTTTAAATTGAGATAAAACTTTTACTTTAACTTTAGCTCCTTCAACAAGTGGAGTGCCAACTTTTAAAGTACCATCGTTTACTAATAAGACATTATCTAAAACTACTTCTTCACCTTTCTCGGCATCTAAAGTTTCAACATCAATTATATCATTAACACTTACCTTGTATTGTTTACCGCCTGTTGCGATAACAGCATAAGGCTTAACTTCTTTTATTTCTTCTTTTGCTGTATTTTCCATTTTTTTCACTAACTTAAAAATATAAAATTCTAATTAAAACGATAAAAATTCTTCTTACGCCCATAACGAATTTCGACAAGAATTTCATAGCGCATAAAAATGACTCTTGATAAGATACATATTTTTATCAAATAAATCAAGCAATCAAACAAAGAAAATCAAATAAAAAACTCTTTACTACCTAAATTTTTAAAAATTCAAAAAGTATCTGTTAAAAATTTAAGATTTACACTATAATTACACTTAACTACTTGTTTATATTGAGGTTTGAAAAATATGGAAACAAAAACAACTATTGCTATAATAGATGATGATAACTCAGTAAGAAAGTCTGTCGCTTTAAACTTAGAACAAGAAGGATTTAAGGTCCTTGAAGCAGAAGATGGCGAAAAAGGCATTAGCCTTGTTGAAGAAAAAAAGCCAGATGTGATAATTCTAGATATTAAAATGCCACGAAAAGATGGTTTTCAAGTTTGTAAAGAGCTAAGAAATAAAGGAATTTCAACACCATTAATACTTTTAACAGCAAGAAGTGAAGAAGTAGACAAAGTTTTAGGTCTAGAGCTTGGGGCCGATGATTACCTTGCAAAGCCTTTTGGAATGCTTGAGTTAGTTGCTCGAGTAAAAGCACTTTTAAGAAGAAATAAAAGCACAAAAGAGCTTGAAAAAGTTGAATTTTCGGGAATTAAAATTGATTTTAAAGCATATAAAGCCGAAAAAGAAAGCAAACCAATCGATCTTTCAGCTAGAGAGTATAGGTTATTAAAATGTTTAATCGCTAAAAAAGGAAGCGTTGTTACAAGAGATGAGCTTTTAGATGAAGTTTGGGGATACAATACCTACCCTACCACAAGAACGGTTGATAACCATATTGCTAGGTTAAGACAAAAAATTGAAGAAAAGAACTCAAAAACGCCTAAACATATTTTGACCGTACATGGCGTCGGGTATAAATTTGTGGTATAAATAAACCTCAAATTTTAACTTAATAAAAAATTTACATATTAAGGCAACAAATTATGGCAGTTAAAAAGAATGTTAATCCTCTTGATTTGGTAAAAGATATTGTAAAGATTGCATCTGAAACTAAAGCAATTGATATGAATGTGATTAATGTACAAGGCGTATCCTCGCTAGCTGATTACATTGTTATAGCAAGCGCACGTTCTCAAAGACAAGTTCAAGGTATCGCCCACAATATTACAGAAAAATTAGCAAAGGAAGGCTATAAGAGCTTTTCTATGGAGGGATTTTTTGTTGGAGAGTGGATTTTAATAGACTACAATGATGTAATAGTTCATATCTTTTTAGATGATGCTAGAATGCATTATGATATAGATTCTTTATTTAAAAATTACAATCAAATTAAAGTTGATGAAAAAACAGGAGATTTAATTTTATGATAGGACTATTTAAAAAAATCGCCTTTATTATCGTAGTAATTTTAATTGTAACCTTTATTATAGTAAACAACCATAATGCGATAAACCTAGTTTTTTGGCCAGGAAAATCATTTAACACAGGACTTGGTATAGTTCTAATTACAAGTTTTGTTTCTGGTTTTATAATTTCTGCAATCATTGCAAGTTATTTCTCATTTAAATCATACTTAAAAGAAAAGAAACTTTTAAAAGATAAAAACAAGTCTCAAGAGATTTGCAAAAAAGTTAACGAAGCAAGAATTTATACTTGCTTAAAAGACCTTGATAAAGCACTAAAACTTTGGGAAGAGCTTCACAGAAAAGATTTATCAAATATTATTCCGTATATAGAAATTGCAAAAATTTTTATTGAAAAAGAAAACTTAAACTCTGCATTAAATATATTAAATGAAGCTAAAAAACATGCTGAAAATAATGAAGAAGTTACTTTCTATTTAGCAAAGGTACATAATCTTTTAAAAAATGGTGCATCTAGCTTAGATAATTATACAAAGATTTATAGTACAAAGCCTTGCGCATATATTGCAACACTTGCACGTGATGAAGCAATTAGCATTAAGCAATACGATGACGCTCTTGAGTATCAAAAAAACATCGATACTCTTTCTAAGGGAACGACAAAAAATGCATCAAAAAATGAAGAACCTGATGATAAAAAAACTGATATTGAATATTTAAAAATTCTAAAAGAAACAGGAGAAAACAAAGAACTTCAAATTGAAAAACTTGAAAAGCTTCACAAAGCTTCTCCTTCACATATCAAAACAGGCCTTACATTAAGCGAGCTTTTACTTAATAAAGGCGAAATAAAGCCTGCTATGCTTGTTCTTACAAAATTAGCTTTAAATAGTAAGAAAGCATTTGTTTGGAGAAAGATAATAAAAACTTGGATTGAAAAAGAAGAGCCTAAAAAAGCAATAAGCACAATTAATACTGCGTTAAAAGAGACTCAAGGCGAAGAGCTTGTTAAATCATATTTTATAGCCGTAGAAAGTTTTTCAAATCTTGCAATGCAAGATGACGCAAGAGCATATTTTGAAATGTTTGAAAAATTTTTAAAAGATAATAATATTACATTAAATGGAAACAAAAAGTTATTATTTGATTTTTTAAATGCTATGCTTTTTAATAATAAAAACATAAGCAAACTAGATTTATTTAGTATTATTGACAATAATTAATTTTTTATTTTTCAAAAAAAGTAATTATTCATTTTTAGTTTAATTTCCAAGGGAGGCATTTTACATGACTACATTACTTTGTATTCTTGACGGATTCGGTATAAATAAAGAAAGAGAACATAACGCTATAGCTTTAGCAAACACCCCAAATATCGATAAACTTTTAAGCACTTATCCAAATGCAACACTTCAAGCAAGCGGCCTTTTCGTAGGACTTCCAGATGGTCAAATGGGAAACTCAGAAGTTGGTCACCTTAATATTGGTGCAGGCCGTGTAGTTGAACAATGGCTTGTTAGGATTTCAAGAGAGTTAAGAGAAGGCGCACTTACAAAATTTCCTAGCTACAGTAATTTTATTTCTAATTTAAAAGATGATGGAAAGATTCATATTTTTGGACTCTTTTCTGATGGCGGTATTCACTCTCATATTGAGCATTTAAAATTGTTAATTGAAAATTTAACAAGAGATACAAACAAAACTATTTGTATTCATTTAATAACTGACGGACGTGACACAGAGCCAATGGACGCTAAAAATCAATATGAAAAGTTTTTAGAGTTCTTAGCTCCATACAAAAATGTTAAAGTTGCAGATATCACGGGACGTTTTTATGCGATGGATAGAGATAAGAGATGGGATAGAGTAAAAAGAGCTTATGACATGTACACAAAGCTTGATGCTCCTAAAATTTCAAGTATTGAAGAATATTTATCAAAATCTTATAGCGAGAATATTGGAGATGAATTCATAGAGCCAGCAATTTTAAATGAATGTAAAGTTTCAGAAAATGATTCATTAATTTTCTTTAATTTTAGAGCAGATAGGATGAGAGAAATTGTAAGGACATTTGGAATTGAAGATTTTGATGGCTTTGAAAGAAATATTCCTGTACTAAACAAAAATCAAATTCTTTGTTTTACAGAATATGATGAAACTTATAACTTACCTGTTCTTTTTGAAAAAATTGATATTAAAAACTTTTTAAGTGAAGTAGTTTCTAAAAAAGGTTTAAAACAATTTAAAACTGCAGAAACTGAAAAATACGCACACGTTACGTTCTTTTTAAATGGTGGAATTGAAGCACCAGTAGATGGCGAAGATAGAGAGGTTATCCCTTCTCCTCGTGAAGTAAAAACATATGATGAGAAACCAGAGATGAGTGCATATCAAGTTTGCGACAAGGTAGTAGAAGTTATAAATTCTAAAAAATATGATTTAGTTGTTGTAAATTTTGCAAATCCTGACATGGTTGGTCATACAGGAATTGAAAGTGCTGCCATAAAAGCAATTGAAGCTGTTGATACTTGTGTAGGAAAAGTTTTCGATGCATTATTAGCTCAAGGCGGGCAAGGATTAATTATTGCAGACCATGGAAATGCTGAATCAATGCTTAACGAAAACGGCACACCAAACACAGCCCATACGACAAATCTTGTTCCTGTAATTTTAGTAGGCTACAAAGAAAAAGTAACTTTAAAAGACGGCGCTCTTTGCGACGTTGCTCCTACAATCCTAAAAATGATGGAGATTGAAAAGCCAAGTGAAATGACAGGAAATGCGTTGTTTTAGGCTTCAGGATTTTGGTGTCCGAGGCAGGAAACAGTTTTTAGGTTTCGGGGTTTCATGTAGCAGAAGTCAAATTTCAGGTATCAGGAAACTAGAAACAGGCATCGGGTAGCAGGTTTCAGGGGGCAGGAATCTGAGTTCAAAAAATCCTGTGTGAATATAAATTTCACTAACCCCCTTACGGGTGCCCCAAGCAAAATTGCGGTTTCTGGCAACATTTGCGATAACAAGTGATATATTTTGAAGGTAACTATTATGAATAATAAAAATAACGAAGATATTTTAAATAGCGATTTTAGAAAACTAGAAACACTTGAGAAAATTTTTGAAAGACTTAGAGACAAAGAAACTGGTTGCCCTTGGGATAAAGTACAAACTCACGATAGCTGTATGCAATGCTTAGTCGAAGAAACTTATGAAGTAATCGACGCACTTTCTCAAAATAACCCCGAAATGATGCGTGAAGAATTTGGAGACCTCCTATTGCAAATCATGTTCCACACACAAATGGAACGAGAACAAGGTCATTTTGACATTTACGATGTTATAGAAGATTTAGGTAAAAAACTTGTAAGACGTCACCCACACGTTTTTAGACAAGATGTTAACGCATCATGCGTTAGCGATGTTTGGAAAATTTGGGAAAAAGCTAAATCAAAAGAAGCAGAAGATAATAATAAAGTTCTAAAACACACTCTAGATAAAGTCCCTACTTCATTCCCGCCTTTTTTAAAGGCTTATAAATATGGAAGCAAAACTTCAAAACTTGGATTTGATTGGAATAATGCCGATGAAGCATTCTTGAAAGTTAAAGAAGAAATAAGAGAAGTCGAAGAAGAAGCAATAAAAAATAAAAAGTTTAATAACAAAGAAGCATTAAAAGATGAGGCTGGAGATCTTTTATTTGCAGTAATTCAATACATAAGAAAATTAGAGCTTAACCCTGATGAAGTATTAAATAATGCTTGCAAAAAATATAAATCTCGCTTTGATACACTAGAGGATCTTGCAAAAAAACCTCTAAATGATTATACATTAGATGAACTTGAAGGATTGTGGCAAGAAGCTAAAAAAATCAAAAAAGACGCTATTTAATTAAATATTACTTCTTTTTAAACTTTAATTTATGAATTTAACTTTACTATACATAACATTTGCTGGAATTTTGATGTGCTTAACATCAGTAATTGCTGCAGGAATTTTACTTTTAAAAGAAAATATTTTAAAAAAACTTTTATTTCCAGTTGTGTCAATTTCATCAGGTGTGTTTATAGGCTCTGCATTTTTATTTTTAATTCCAGAAAGCATGGAGCTTTTTGACTCGCATCAATTTGCAATGTTTATTGTATTAATTGGATTCTTAGCATTCTTTTTTTTAGAAGAACTTTTAAAGTGGCATCACTGTCACAAAATGCCACACGAACATGCAAGCGAACATGTTAGAAGTAAAGATAACAAACTTGGCTGGCTTATAACTTTCTCAGACTTTTTTCATAACGCAATAGATGGAGCAAGCATCGCTGCAACTTTTATTATTTCTCCAAAGCTTGGAGTACTTACTACCCTTTCAACTTTTCTTCACGAACTTCCTCAAGAAATTGGAGATGTCGGTATCTTACTTCACTCAGGATTTAAAAAGAAAAAAGCTTTTTTAATAAATTTATTTTCACAACTTTCATTTTTTATAGGCGCACTGTTTATTTATTTTTATAATAATGATTTTCTTATACATTTATTAATGCCATTTACAGCTGGAACATTTATTTATGTTAGTGCAGTTGATTTAGTGCCTGAAATTAAAGCATCGCATATAACAAAGGAAAGACTTTTACATGCGTTTTATTTTTTACTAGGAATATTTTTTATATATTTTCTAGTAGAATTTTTTCATCATACACATTGAATTACGAAGCTCTAAGGATTGAATCATTTGATTCGTAATCTAGTTTTTTATTAATTGCCTTTTCTAATCCTTCAAGTACGCTTCTTTTCATTCTTGATATATGGCATCTTGAATATCCAAGCTCTTTTGCTACATTTACAACTTGCTCACCTTGAAGATAAATTTTTTCAATAATTTTTCTTTCTACATCATCTAAACCTTTGCATGTTTCCTTTGAAATTGAATATAATTCTTTTTTAAGAAGTAAATCAACTGGCGTATCTTTAGAACTTCCCATTGAGCATTCTGCTACTTCATTGTTCAAAATCTCTTGTAATTTATTTTGTGATGTAGAATATTCTTTTTCACCATTTCTTTCTAAATATGTATCTCTATCACAACCATTTATAATTGATGAGTTAATAACGGCTTTAACTAAATTTCCTTTAATATAATAAAATAAGAATGTAATAAAACTTACATTTCTACTT
>CAKMMH010000061.1 GCA_927798255.1 uncultured bacterium
GCTCCCCCTTACGTAAATACAAACAAGGCAGATTATTTCTTTTTATAACTTTCACATTTTTTTTATTATTTGTAACATTCTTTAGAAATGATTTTAAATCACCAATTAACTCAACATACGAATCTTTTAAAAGAAGAAAACTTTACCTAAAAATCAATTCATTATTTTTTATTTTTATATTTGAATATACAAGAGCAAAACTGTCGTTTAAAGATGATTTTGAGTGATACTCATCTTTAATAGTATCCATATTATAATCAGAATAACTTATATTTGTTGTTATGAAAAATAGAGACAAAATCCCCTATTGTCATAAATTTTTTCATACCTATTTCCCCAACGAGTGGAAATATCGATATGAAAAGAAAAATTCTTTAATTTTGAAAAAATATATAAAAAATCTAATAATATAAATATATTACAAAGTTATAAGAAGATACTCAAAAATCACTTTTATTATGTCTTAAACTTTATTATTATATTTAAATTATGAATGGATATAATTTTTTAATAGATACACATACTCACATAGATGGTAAAGATTTTGATGAAGACAGAGATGATGTTATCAAACGTGCCATAACATCAAATATTAAATATATGATAAATGTTGGAGGTACAGATATCTTAGAAGGTTCTAAAAGAGCAGTTAAACTTTCTAAAGAATATGACAATATCTTTGCTACAGCTGGACAACATCCTCAAGATGCAGACACTCATTTAGATATTGATACGCTCTATAAGCTTGCAAACGAACCCAATGTTGTTGCAATTGGAGAAACAGGACTTGACTTTTACAAAGATTGGTCAGATTTTGATAAGCAAAAAGAACTATTAAAGACGCATATTGAAATTGCAAAAAGTGTTAATAAACCTCTTATAATCCACTCAAGAAACTCAGGAAAAGATGCTGTAAAAATATTAAAAGAGTGTAATGCTAGCAAAGTCGGTGGAGTTTTTCATTGTTTTTCAGAATCACTTGAAATTTATAATGAAATTGAAAAATTAAATTTTATTGTTTCATTTACAGGAGTTATTACATTTAAAAATGCAAATAAAGTAAGAGAAACAGTTAAAAAAATTCCTCTTTCAAATATTATGGTTGAAACAGATGCTCCTTATATGACACCAGAACCTTTTAGAGGTACGCGTTGCGAACCAGCATATACACTTTATACGGCAAAAATGCTCGCTCAAATTAAAGAATGTTCTTTAGAAGAAGTTATGAATATAACAACCAGCAATGCAGTAAGATTGTTTAAATTAGAAGATAAGATTAATAAATAAAATCTAGTTTCAGGGAACAGGTAGTAAGAAACAGGATTCGAGTATCAGAGAAACACTGATTAATGCAAAATTGTACAGGATACTTGGTCGTTGCTAACTTGCAGAACCACTAATATCTACTCCCCTATTTCATCTTTATTAATTTCATCAAAAAACTTTAGCTTCTTTAATCTTTTATTTTCCTTGAGCTTATTTTTGGAAACAGTTACTTCTTTAAAACAATCTTTTCCACAAAGGTTTAACACAAGTCCCCTATTTGTTTCCTTTGGAATATTAACGATTCTACAAAAATTATCATTTACATTTTTAAAATTTTCATTCTTATAAAGAATTATACTTGAATATTTGATTTTATGCTTATTAAATCCTGTAATTTCATCAAATTGCCTTACAAGTTTTGAGTTCAATCCTAAAATTTCACCATGACACCAATCATTTTCTGAATTTATCATTTGACATTTATCTAAATGAAAACATGGATATAAAATACTAAATTTATATTTTTCTAATATTTTATCTCTAAACATCATAAGCCTTCTTGCTAAATCTTTTAACGCAGGCTCAAGAATTATCAAAATGCCATTACTATCTAAAAGAAAATTTATATCCTCAAAAAGCTTATTTAACTCTTCATTAGTTAATTCATTAATTGCATTTAGTAAAGTTATAACATCATACTTTTTCTTTCTAACATCATTAATATTACTAGTTATTAATACATCATTTTCTGCATACCCTTTAAGTAGCTTTTTTCCTAAATTTAACATAGGTAAAGATTTATCAAATAAAGTAAAACTTAAATTAACATTTAAATTTTTAAAATAATCACTTGCAGCAATTGCCCCTGTTGCAGGCCCACAGCCATAATCAAGTAAATTAATATGATTTTTTTCTTTGAATAAATCTTTTGAAATTTTTGAAAATAAAAAAGAAATTTTATAAAAATTTATTGGTAAATAATAAAGAGCATAAGCATTTACGACATCATTCTCCTGCATTTGAGATATAATTTTATCTTTTTTATTCTCAACATAATAACTCGATAATTCTTTTATAATTTTTGAATATTTTACAAGGTACTTTTTAGCTATATCACCACTTATAAATTGTTTCTTAGGCTCATCTTCCCTAAAGACAGTATTTACAATAACTGATTCTAATTTTTCCATACTAGCAAATAATACACATCACATTAATTTTTTAAATATGCTGCATAATCAAAAAGAGAAGCGACAACAAAGGCCTGAATAAAAATAATTAAAATAAAAGCAATAACAAAAGCTAAATCAAAACCACTATATTTTGGCATGAATTTTCTAATAGGAGCCAAAATCTTATCAACAATTGTATTAACCATCTGGACACCCTGATTATACCTTATTTGTGGAAACCATGAAAAAACTGCAGCCAAAATTAATAGTATTTCAAATAAGTTTAAAACTACATTCAAAATCGAAGCTATGGCGTTCATAAAATTTGCTAATAAAATCATAAAAATCACCTTTTAAAAATTTACTCTAATCTATTATTAACTTCTTTTGTTTGCGTCATATAAGCATTATTAAAAACTTTTACATTCAAGATAACATTATAACAAGCACCAGGATTAATATTTACAAGATATTTTTGATTATTTTTATAAACCATGAAACTAAGTGGTAAATCTACATTATTTTTCTTTATCCAAAAATAATTTGTAAAATCAGAAACTCTTCTCTTTCCACTTTCATACCTCATATCATATAAAAACTTCAGACCACCAACAATATTTTCATCATCATGAATTTGCGCTATTTTATTATCAGTAGGTACATATTCAAGGCTAGTCTTTGGATCTTTTCCATCACTCAAATCATAAGGTATCTCAGGTGATGAAACAATATCGGTATTTAATATTTTTAAATCAATGCGTCCTTTATATATAGAACCTGTCGAAAATGTTGCCTCTGTACCTCCTGTAAAATTTACATTAATCTTATCTATTACATATCCGGTATCAACTAAATTTATTTCTTTTGCTAATTTCGTTTCTGGATTAGCTCGAGGACAAATCATAAATGTACGTGTATCAAAACGAGTTTCTTGCTGAGGAACAAAAATCACCACATCAGATTTATTATTTGATTTTAACCAAAATCGATTATTACCTTGAAATGTCAAAACATCTTTATATGAATCATTTCTTGTAACAATATATGTTATGCGATCTTCCTTAAAATGAAGCTTAAAATCTTCTAAGATAAAATCACCAAATTTTCTAAACTTATTAGGTTTAAAATATAGTGTAAAATCTTGTATTGTTGATTTTAATTTTCTTATAGGAGAACCTTGCCATACATTTTTAGCACTTAGATCATCTGATTTTATAAATTCATTTTTTTGATATAAACCATCACTAAATTTATTAACAGAAAATCGTGAAGATTCATAAATATTTTGTAAAATTTTTGAGTTTATTTCATCTGGCATTGAAATAAACTCTTTAGGTTCATATGCAAAAACATAAGAACAAGTAACAAATAAGAAAACTGTAAGAAAAAATAATTTTAATGTAAGATTTTTCATTATTATCCTCTTCTTATATTCTTATATTTACGTAACATTATATCTTCTAGGAATTCTTGAATTTAAAGATACTAAAATGTCCCTCGGATCTGTACCAATCAAATTAGCTATTTCGTTTACTGTTATTTCATTATTGCCTTGTTTTCCTATAAGAATAACCTCATCGTCGTTATACCCTTCGCCATTTGGACCAATATTTACCATACATTGGTCCATGCATATATTACCAACAATTGGACATTTCTTTCCTCTAATAATTACACTGGCCTTATTAGATAAAAGTCTTGAAAAACCATCACCATAACCAATTGGAATCGTCACGACACGTGTTTGCTCTGGAGTTATATAAGTATGACCATAACTTATACCCGTATTAGCTCTTACAACCTTAAAATACACTATTTTTGATTTTAATGATAAAGCTACTTTAATATTCAAATTTTTAAATACATTTTCATCAGGGTTAATTCCATATAAGATTGCTCCCGGGCGTACCATATCTAAATAAGAATCTTCAAAATTTAAAATCGCACCTGAATTTGCAATATGTCTTATAGGATATGGTAAGGAATGTTTATCATAAAAAGTTAAAACTTCTAAAAATCTTTCTAATTGAAGTTTCGTTAATTCACTGTCAGTTTCTGATTTTGCAAAATGAGAGAAAATACCTACTACTTCACAGTTTTTAGTCTCTAGAGATTTATTTAATAGCTTTTCTGCTGAATAGTAATGAGGGCCTATTCTTTCCATACCGGTATCAATTTTTAGATGTACTCTAGCTTTTTTACCTAAAAGCCCGGCTACCTCATTAATTGCATCAAGTTTATCAACAGAAGAAGCTGTGATATCAATATCATGCTCAATAAAATTCTCAATTTGCGATGGCACAAAGCCACCTAACATCAAAATTGGCTTAGTAATACCATTATTCCTTAGAGCTATTGCTTCTTCTAAAAACGCTGTTCCAAAAAAATCAACTCCCACTGCTTGAAGAAACAAAGAAGTATATAACAATCCATGACCATAAGCATTTGCTTTTACAATGGCCATAACTTTCTTATTTTTAACCTTTTCTTTAATAAATAAGAAATTTTCAGCGATATTTTTTAAATCAACATCTATATAACTTAACCTATATTTATAATCTTCTATTTCTTGACCAAGTCTAATATGTTTGTTATCAATATCATTTAAGATTTTCTCGTAATTATATTTCATTTTCTAACTCTTAAAAATTTGCATCTTAAAAATTTGCAATGTAATAATTTCTATTTTTTACTATAATAATTCTTTTTAAAATATTAAGTAGTACATTATATGTAGTTATTATATAATAAAATGTGTGTAATTTCGATAGAATAATTTAAAGTTATAATAGTACCGACCATGAATAAATTTATATTATTAATATTTACTCATATTTTTTATCCATTCAATACTTTTATAGATGTTAAGTATAAATTTTATAAAATACTCTCAATATTAATTTTTATAATAATTACATATTATTTAAAATTTTTCATTTTTAAGATAAATCTTTTAAGAAAATCTTATGCTTCTTTTACAGATAGAATTAAAGATTTTTTTCCCATTCTTGCTACTATTTTCCTATCTATTGCAGCGCTTTTAGCATTACAGTATATAAAAGAGGTCTATGGCGATATATCTCTAATACTTTCAATATGTTATATAATTTTAACGCTCCTATCCTATCTTAAAATTAAATACATCAGCGTTAAAAATAGAAATGTTATGCTTTACGCATTACTATTATTTTGTGAATATTTCTTAGTTACTTTAATACCTTTTGATTTTAACACACAAGGCAAAAATGAACTTCTTACTTTATATTTTAGCTTTACAGGCTCACTTGTCTCTTTAAAATTGCTAGACAATATAATTATTAAAAAAATACCTTCTGACTACGCTGTGAAAATCTTTAAAAACAAAACTATACATATTTTTTCTATTATACTTATTTTATTATGTCTATACCCTATAACCTTAAGTATCTTAGCTACAACATTTTTTCATAACAGAAACTTAATACTAGTTCCTTTTATAATAATAATTTACTTATCACTACTTAAAAAGTTTTTCTCAGCAAAATCAATTAAATATATAAAATCCATAAGAGTCTTAATCTTAATATTTCCTCTTATTATGTTATATATAACAAAATTATTCTTTTAAACTTAAACTCCTAGCTTTTCAAAAAAGCAACTAAATGCTATATTCTGAGGCTATGAAAACAATACTAAAAAAAACCATACTAATTTCTTTAATTATAACTTTAAATAACTCAATCGTTTTGGCTAACGATACTAATACAGATGATAATTCTTACAAACCAAATATGGAATCTATTGCTTATAACGAGCAAGGCGTTGCGGTTATTAATAAAGACCCTGAAAAAGCTGCTAAACTTTTTCAAAAGGCACTAAGCGTTGACAACAAAAACATTTCTGCACTATTAAATTACGCAACATTAAAAATTAGCGAAAAAAAAGGAAACGAAGTTACAGGTATTCTTGAAGCATACAGAAACTCATATCCTAAGATTTCAGATATTCATTACCTATTAGGAGATATTTATTTTGCAGATAAACAAATAGACAAAGCTTTAGATAGTTATAAAAAAGTCCTTATTTTAAAACCTAGCACAAACGGATTATTTGCAAAACTTGGAAATATTTATCTTCTAAAAAAAGAGCTAAGTAATGCAGAATTTATGTATGAACAAGCATATAAAAATAAACCAAAAGATACTTCTATTCTTAACAATTACGCAAATATTCTTTTAGCAAATCATAAAGTCCAAGATTCTTTCAGAATTCTTAAAGAATCATTAAATATACAAGATACACCAGAAGGAAACTTTACGCTTGCCACCATTTATGAGATTCAAAAGGATATTCCTTCGGCAGTAGAATATTATAAAAAAGCTAGAGCATTAGGCAGTAAGCAAGAAGGACTTGATAAAAAAATAGAAGAACTTTCTAATTCTGTTGAATCCTTTTAATAATACTCATTGTTAATTTAAAGTTAATTTAAAAACGGGGAAGTAGTCTTTTGGTTTTTTAGGTGTGCGAGTGCCTAGTAGCCGGTGACTGAAAGCTGATTGCAGTATGCTAACAACTATTTGCTGAAAAATCTCTTGCCTCGTGAAAGAAAAAAGGCTTAAAAAAGTTTTTTAATTTAAGCCTTTTTATTCGCATTTGAAATAGGAAAGCTGGTTTCAGACATCAGGTAAGCGGGTATCTAGATTCAGTTTTCAGGTAGCGGATCTACTGACTGCTGATGTCTGATATCAGATAAAAAAATAGTTAATCTTTAAAAAACAGATGACTTTTTTGTTAAAACTTCAATTAATCCTGCAAATAATAAAAGAATAAATAATACTTCCGTATCTCCTATATTATACTCTACAAGTCCCGCGAGCTGATTTGATATGATTGCAAGCCCTAAAATAAATGTAAGATTATTTCCTTTAAACGATTTCTTTAAAATAAGAATTAACCACATTAAATATAAAAATAAATTAAAAATGCCAAATTCTACTATAATATTTAGAATATTATTATGAAAATGATTCAAGTTTGATGGAATATCGACAGAATATGAAGATAAATTTCTGCTATTTTTATATCCAACTCCTAATGGATATCTTGTTGTAAGCTCCCCAGCGACTTTCCAAATTGAAGCACGTCCACCTGAAATAAAGAAATGACTCTCAGAACTTAAGACCCTTTCTCTTATTGGCGTAATACTAAAAATCAAGACTAATGAGCTAGCTAAAATTGGTAAAAAGATCTTCCTATTATACTTTAAAATTAAAATTAAAAGTGCAAAAGAACACCCTATCCACGGTCCTCTCTTTAAATTTAAAATAAATGAAGATAAACATATTGGCATATATAATAATATATAATTTGTTATGTTTGAAAAATCCTTAGTCTTTATTACATTAAATATTGAAAATGATATTAAAACTAAAAAAGCCACCAAAAGTATTACTGTATATTCATTAAAGTATAAATAAGAAAATCCAAGGCACACACTCTCTATAAACAAGGTAATTGAAAATATAAAATCTTTAAACTTAACCCCTTTCTTATTAATAAATAAAAATCCCATAATGACAGCAAGTGTTAATGCAAGTTGCCCAGATTCGCTTAACTTACCTACAAAAAACTCCCCTACAACATTCTCTCCTAAAGCCTCTTGAATAATTGTATGAATAGACGATATTGTTTGTCCCAAAACTAATAAAGAAATTAAATTTATAACCTTATCTCTTGGCGTATATCTAATAACAGCAGGAATAAGTAAAAAATAAAAATAAAATGAACATAAACTAAAAATACTTTTAAAGGGATAAAGTGCGCAAAATGAGCTCAAAAATGCAAAAATAAAAAAATACGTTAAATACTTATACTCATCTTTAAACAAATCATTAAATTTAAAATCTCTAAGTAAATAAATTAAAATTAATGGCAAGATAAACACTAACGAAAAAGAAAGTTTTATTGGAACAAACAAAAATGCACCATAAACTAAAAACAAGATTTTTTTCTCACTAAAACTTTTTAACATCTTAAGAAATCCTTTAAATTATTAGTAAAAAAGCTTTAAAATTCCCCTTAAAAATTTTTGGAACTTTTTTTATTACAGCACTATCTTAATATATTAAGAGTAAGCTTTGCTAGCTTTCTTTTTTAATTTATTAAGCTTTTTTTATTTAAATGATATTTTTAGAGTTTAACCTATGCAATTTTTATTACTTTTACTTATTTTAATTCTTCCTCAAATCGTTTTTGCTATACATGTTGATGATTCACTACTAGGATTATCAAGTACAAAGATAAGAGTGCTTCTTGGTGAACCAATCGAAAAAGTAGAATATAAAATTTTAAACAAGCATAGTTTCTTATATCAAGATTACATACTATATTTTAAAGATGATGTTCTTACAAAAATAAGTCCAAGAAATGAGAACATTCCTACAAAGAAAATTGTAGTAAAAGAACAAGTAGAAGAATCAAGAGAAGCAAATTCAAATTTGATTAATGAAATGTTCTCTAGCAATTAAATTTTTCAGTTAAATATATACAAAAAATTTAAAAAAAAAATATATAAAAAACTCTTGTATATTTTATAAAAAAATTGATAACTTTATATTTTTTTTAATTTTTTTTTATTTTGTTTTTTAAAAAGCAAGTCTTATGTTTTTTCTAAGGTTTGCTTTTTTTTATTTAATCTTTCTAAAAGTACCTAAAATCAAGCCTAAAATGCTCATATAAAAAATCTTAACCATTCAAACAAAAAGATCATCT
>CAKMMH010000062.1 GCA_927798255.1 uncultured bacterium
CATTAAAAGAAAATGAAATAAAAACCGTAATGCTTACTGGTGATAACAATGAGGTTGCAAAGCAAGTTTCGTTAAAGTTAGGAATAGATGAAACGAAAGCAAACCTTATGCCTCAGGAAAAATTTAATATTATTGATAAATTAAACGAGGATAATAATTTTGTAATGATGATAGGGGATGGAATAAATGATGCGCCATCATTAAAAAGGGCGTTTATAAGTGTAGCTATTGATACAGGAGCTGATGTTACGCTTAATTTAAGTCAAGTTGTTATTAAAAACAATAACTTAGAGAATATTTTTAAACTTATAACGATAAGCAAAAAGACATTATTTATTATAAAATTAAACTTATTTTTTGCATTTCTTTATAATTTTATAGCAATTTTTATCGCCTCGGGGCTTTTAAAAGCCATATTTAATGTTAATTTTAGTATAAATCCAAGTGTTGCAAGCGTTGTTATGGTATTAAGTAGTTTAGTTATCATTTTAAACACATTTATATTTAAGATTTTTGTTGCAAAAATAGAAGTAAGATAGAAATTTTTTGGCTTGTATCCTTGAGTATTCTTACTTTTTAGTTTATATTATCACAGTATCTTTTTAAGATTATAGAGAATTTTTATATAAAAACAGAAAAAATATTACTTATTTTTAGTCTGTGAGCTTGTATTTTAGTCTGTTTTTTATGTATAATTACACGATGTAGTTAAAAAAATTTATAGTTTTTGATATTTTAATTTTTTTTGAGATTATTCTAAATGAAAACAACAGAATTTTTAAGTAAAGAAGAAGCTTTAAAAAATAGAGAGTGGTATGTGGTTGATGCAACAGATGTTCCTGTTGGAAGATTAGCTTCAGAGGTTGCAACATTAATTAGAGGAAAGCATAAACCCACTTATACTCCTCATGTTGATTGTGGCGATTTTGTAATAGTTATAAATGCTGGAAAAGTAAAATTAACTGGTAATAAACTTCAAGATAAAAATTATTATCATTATACTGGTTATGTTGGTGGTATTAAGTCAAAAGCTGCTAATAAGTTAATTGAAGAAAACCCAGCAGAAATTATAACTCGTGCAGTTAAAGGTATGCTTACAAAAGGAACTTTAGGACATCAATTAATGAACAAATTAAAAGTTTACAAAGATGCTAATTATCCTCAAGTTGCTCAGAAACCAAAAGTTTATCAAGTTAAGAGTGCAAATTAGTTTTTGTTTATTTTAGAAATATAAAAAGGAATATAAAAGATGATTAAAGGTGATGGAATTCATGCAGTAGGAAAGAGAAAGACAGCTGTTGCTAGAGTTTATTTAAGAAATGGAAGTGGTAATATTTCTGTTAATAAAAAGTCTTTAGTTGAATATTTTCCAAGAGAAACTTTGCAAATGATTTTAAAACAACCTCTTGAGCTTACAAATACTTTAGAAAAGTATGATGTAGTAGTAAATGTTAGAGGCGGTGGAAAGTCAGGTCAAGCAGGTGCTGTAAGACATGGTATATCACGTGCTCTTGTTCAAATGGAAGAATCACTTCATTCACAAATTAAGAAGGAAGGATATCTTACAAGAGATGATAGAGAGGTTGAACGTAAGAAATACGGTAAGCATAAAGCTAGAAAGAGACCTCAATTTTCTAAACGTTAATATTTATGTTTACGTTTTGACTTTAAGAGAGCTTCAATATATAAAAAAATATATTGAGGCTTTTTTAGTATCTAGTTAAGTTTAAATTTATTATATAATATATATTAAGTTAATTTTTCAGATGTTGATTTCTTTGCCTACATAGCTCAACTAGGTAGAGCACTTCATTCGTAATGAAGCGGTTATGGGTTCGATTCCCGTTGTAGGCTTTTTTATAAATACAATGTGATAAAATTAAATTAAATATCAAGTATATCGTAATTATTAATTTCAAATTTTATTCTTTGTTTTAAGGTATTTAATGTATCTTAATTCTTAATATCTTGTAAATCTAAAAATTTTTTGACTAACAATTATCTTTTGTAAAATAGTTTAATACCTAGATAACATTCGGGTAGAAGGCTCACGTATTAATTAATCACTCCTTACATGAAAAAAGGTTTCTTATGGAAAATTCAGAAAATGAAAAAAATTCCAAAGCGTTATCAAATTTTTTGCAGATATTCCCATCATGATTATTATTCTTTTTTATGGTGGGGACTGCTTGGCGGTAAGTGCTAGTTTTAGGACAACTATAAGTACTCCGTACAAGGTTGTTTTTCGTCGGTTAGTAATGATGAAAAAGTTGCTCTTGCAAGTGAATGCGTGAAAGAGTTTTCGGCGCTTTCTGTGCCTCAAAAAGTTGAATGTCTCCTTCTTATATACATGATGATATATTTGGCACTTCAACTTCTCTTTACTGTAGCTACTTTGTTCCTTTTGGCAGTCGAGTTTATCTTGTTCTTTGCCGTGATAAAACTGAAAAATGCATGGGTAAAGTCTCAAGAAAAATATTTAGACCATTAGTGACAACATAATCTAAAGTAACCACAGACTTGACAAAATAGAGTTAAAAGCGTGTGTCTTCTAACCCTCTTTTTTCTTATATGCCGTTTATGCTAGTAGAGAGGAGAGAATATTAAAAATGTCTTAAGACGAATTCAAGTTTTTTTCTTATATATAATTTCAATATTTTTAGTTAGGATATGATAAATCGATTATCAGCAAATATTTTTACTGTTTAATTTTTCTGTTAAACTATTTTTAGTTCATGTTTATAAAAATAAATATTACAATAATCATTAAAGGTCTTATATTATGGGATATTGCGATTTTGCCAATATAAATAAAAACTATAAAGAATATCATGACAAAGAGTGGGGAGTGCCTTTATTTGATGATAAATTGTTATTTGAAGCTTTGTCTTTAGAATGTCTTCAATGTGGGCTTAGCTTTTTAACTATTCTTTTAAAAAGAGATATTTTTAGGAAAAGTTTTTGTAATTTTGATTTTGAAAAGGTAGCAAAGCTTAAAGAAAAAGATATCGAGAAGATTTTAAATACTGAAGGTATGATTAAACTTCCTAGAAAAATAGAAGCAATTATTAATAATGCAAAATGTTTTAAAGAAATTGTAAAAGAAGAGGGAAGTTTTTCAATGTATCTTTGGAGTTATTCAAATAATAAAATTATAAATTATATAGGGCATGAAAAAGGTAAAATTCCTGTAAGTAATGCTCTTTCTAAAAAAATTGCAAATGACCTTAAAAAAAGAGGGTTTAAATTTGTAGGTGCTGTTACAATATATTCTTTTTTACAAGCTGTAGGTATGATTAATGATCATTCAAAAGATTGCTCATGCTATGATAAAATAAATAAGAAATATGAAGTGGTAAGAAAGAAAGCAGAAGGTGAGGTGTTTTGATATAAAAAAAGCCACACACAAAAATTTGTATATGGCTTGTAATAATAGCGTAAATAACCATTGGCACGCTTTTTGTCGTTAGAAGCTTTTACTAATCGTCACGATGTCATCTTTTATGTTGGCTTCGTAAACTTTCACGTTGTCATAGCTTCCATCTTTGAAGACCTTTATCTCGGTTTTGCCCTTGAAATGCACACAAACTTTTGTTATCAAGCTCATGAGATTTTCTTCAAGGGGTTTGTCTTCAAAATCGCTTTGGAATACGACTTTCCATGATTTTATGCACTGAAGACATTTACTCGAATCGTCGTATTCATACTCTTCACCAACGATGTAATAATCATAAGTGAAGTGTTCCTGAGGGGATTTAAAACCGAAATCAACGATGAATTGAGGAATTTTAGTAGCTTCATCAGCGTCATAATACTTCCCCAAAACGAAAGCGTCTTCTTTAGGTGGCTTCCACTCAGGAATAGTAAGTTCCAAAGTATGCATGATAAAACCTCTTTAAAACATTATTAAAAGAAGATTTTGAATTGCTTATATATCTTTGCTAAACAAACATGTTTAAACGAGATATGTTTTTTTTATAATATGATAATAAATAAATGTCAATAATTTAAATAATAGTACTTTATATTTTTAGAATTAATTTATTTTTTTGATAATTTATCTAATATTTTTCACAATTTAATAAAAATAATTTACATTTTCTTGTCTTATATTTATTATAATTAAGGAAACGCTGATTAATTCAATATTTTATAAATATTAATCGCCCCCCGCGGGTGCCATTACCCATACGGGGTCGTGTGCATTGGGGATTTCTTTATAATGGGGTATCCACCCGAATTTGTTTTACAATTTCGCGCGTGTACCCAATCCTAGTGCCGCGTGCAAGCACGCTTTATTATATCCCTTGCGGGATATTTTGAATTAATCAGCGCTTTCTTAAGTTAGTACTTTTATGCCTGTATAGCTCAGCTGGTAGAGCACTTCCTTGGTAAGGAAGAGGTCGCAGATTCAAGTTCTGTTGCAGGCTTACTTCTTTTTTATTTTGTTTTTCGCATTTTTTTAATATGTCAGAAGATAAGAAGATTACAAAAATTATCATTGCAGCAAGTGGTACAGGGGGACATCTTTTTCCAGCAAGACTAATCGCAGAAGAACTTAAAAATAATATTAAAAATCTTGAAATTTTATTTATTGGTGCAGGACGCCCCTTAGAAGAAAAACTAATAGATAATGCTGGTTTTAATAGAAAAGTAGTAAACATAGTAGGGCTTAGAAATCTTGGAATAAAGGGGCTTTTAAGATTTTTAAAAATGCTTCCTAGTGCATTTTTTAAAATGCTAAAAATTTTTAAAGAATTTAAACCAGATGCAGTAATTGGAGTAGGGGGGTATGTCTCATTTTTGCCTGTACTTTGCGGCCGCTTAAAAGGAATACCTACTTTTATTTATGAGCTAGATTTATCGCCAGGAATAAGTAACCAAGTGCTTTCAAAAATTGCAAAAGTTGTTATGGTAGCATTTCCAAATAGTAAACTTAGAGATCTTAAAAAAACAGTTTACACAGGACACACTCTTAAAAAAGGAATGCTTCAAATTAGAGATTTCAAAATAAAAGATAAAATTGAAAATATTCTTATAATTGGTGGCTCACAAGGCGCAAAGAAACTTGATGAAACAGTTTTAAATCTTATTTCATTTTTTAAAGAGCATAATTTAAATATTTATCATCAATGTAGAAAAGAATCATTTGAAGATATTAAAAAGCAATATGAAGAAAAGGACTTTAACGCAAAAGTAGTTCCTTTTATTGATGATATGCTTGAGGCTTATAAATTTGCAGATATTATAATTTCAAGAGCAGGGGCATCAAGTGTTATGGAAATTTTAGCTGTAAATAAACCATCAATTCTAGTTCCGCTTCCTGGGGCTGGAAATCACCAAACACCAAATGCTAAATTTTTAGAAGATAGAGGAAAAGCATTTATCGTAGATGAATCAAGTGAAAACTTTTTAGATGAATTAAAAGAAGATATTTTAAAGTTATTAAATTTAGAAAATTATACAAAAATGGTTCAGAGAGAGTTTAAAGAAATTGAGCTTGATGGTGCGTCAAAGATTAAAGATGAAGTGTTAAATGTGCTAGGAATGTAATTAGGTCATTCGAAAAAAGTGCAATAAAAGTGTCGAAAAACACTCAATAAAACACTCGAAAAACACTCAATGGCAAGAATTTAATAATTAAAATAACTAGTTATTGAATATATAAAAAAAGAATAACAAACGCAGTTTATAGAGAACCAAGTGTACTTATCGTGATATGTGCAGCATTAGATATGGCATACACTACACAAAATGGAGTAAAGGTTATACCTGTAGGGTGTTTAAAAGATTGAGTTTAATAATTTTTTTGTTAATGATGCAGGCAGAATGCTTTATTAGTTATTATATGATGAAAAATTATGCAATAATTTTGATATGCTATTTACAATCAAAAATATTAAATAATTCAATTAGAAATTATCTTCATAGCTATTTTGAAAGCTAATCCATATTAAGGTGTGTAAAAATTTAACCATGGTTAAATTTTTTTACTTTATATTTTAATTAAATATGGTATTGAACATATTCAGATAACTTTAGCTGGTGGTCAAAAAGTTCACGATAGACGAAGAATAAAACAGGATGGAAGTGGAAGTTTTGAAAAAATAATTAATAACATAAAATTGGCAGTTTCTAATAATATTAAGGTGTATTTACGTGTAAATGTTGATAGAGATAATATTAGCGATCTTCCAAATTTGTCAAAACTTTTAGTTGAGTTGTTTGATAAGGCATCAACCATTAAGCCGTATCTTTATTTGCTTCAAGATGGTGGATGCTCTGGAAATGATAAAGTAATAGAAGAGGCTATTGGAATTAAAGAAATATTCGAGTTAGAAAAAGAAAATCCTTCGATGAAAATCTTCTTTAAGAAATATCATCCTGCAAAATTTATAAATTCAATCTTGGAAAATAAGGTTTATAATCCAATTTTAAGGCATTGTGGCGCATCAAAAAACCAGTACATTTTAGACTTTGATGGACGTGTTTATAAATGTTGGCATGGAATAGGTAATAAAGAATACGTTTGTGGAAAGATTGATAAATCGATCGAGTTTAATAAAATGTCAAAGAGTTGGCAAGATAGAAGTGTTAAAAATATTGAGAAGTGTAAAAGTTGTAAATATAGATACTTATGTGGAACAGGGTGTCTAGCGGTAACACATTATACTGTTAATGATGAGGTGCTTAAATCTGCTAGTTGTGTCGATTATGAAAATTTGATAAATTCCCTTGTGTTATATAGTTTAGATGAAACGATATGTTAGAACAAAAAGATGAACCAGTTGTAACATTAGGAATATTTGCCCATGCAAATGCTGGCAAAACAACAATTACTGAAAGATTGCTCTATGAAACTAAAGCTATAGATGAGGTCGGAAGTGTTGATGATGGAACTACTGTAACTGATGACTTAAATGTTGAAAGGGCAAGGGGGATTTCGGTTAGATCTGCACTTGTGAATTTTAATTTACCATCATTAAAAAAAGTTCAGCTCATAGATACTCCAGGTCATATTGATTTTTCAGCGGAAGTAGAAAGAGCAATTACTGTTCTTGATGCTGCTGTTTTAGTAATTTCTGGAGTTGAAGGAATAGAAGCTCAGACGTATTCAGTTTGGAAAGCATTACGTCAAAAGAATGTTCCTGTGATAATCTTTATAAATAAAATGGATAGAATGGGAGCAAATTATGAACGAGTTATAGAGCAACTTAAGACTGAACTTGATGATGCTATTGTTCCTATAGTAAATGTACAGGTTGTCAATGGAAAAATTACTATATCTGAATATTAGAAAAAAAATAATATTTAAAAATTCTAATTAATTAAAGAGAGATTTTATGATAATTCATAATTTTTAATAAAATAGTAAAAATTTTAAGCTTAAAATTTTTTGTTGATTTTAGTGGTTAATAACTTTAAAATAATTTGCGAAGATATTACTTTCATCAATATCTTTCAAAATTAATAAAATTTTTTAAATTCAAAAAATTAAAAGGTAACTCTAAAAATGTCAAAAGAATATTTCTATATTACTACTCCTATTTATTATCCAAACTCTGTTCCTCATATAGGACATGCCTACACCACTGTTGTTGCTGATGTGCTAAATAGGTATGAAAATTTTTTTGGAAAGACTACATTTTTTATGACAGGAACAGATGAACATGGGCAAAAGATTTTAGAAGCTGCAAAAAAATCTGGCATGGAAACGATGGCGTTTGTAGATAAAATCGTTAAAGAATTTCAAGATTCTTGGAAAGCACTTTTAGTAAATCCAAATAAATTTATAAGAACATCAGACCCTGAGCATATAAAAGTTGTGCAATATGCCCTTAATGATTTATTTAACAAAGGAGATATTTATAAAAAAGGTTATAGTGGGTGGTACTGTGTAAGTGAAGAAATTTTTTATACTGAAAAAGATTTAGTTGATGGAAAGACGCCTACAGGAAAAGAAGTAATCTATGTAACTGAAGAAAATTATTTTTTCAAAATGTCAAAATATCAAGATAGACTAATAAAGTACATAAATGAAAACAAAAATTATATTTGCCCAGAAAGTAGAAGACAAGAAGTGCTTGGCTTTTTAAGAAATCCACTTTCTGACCTTTGTATTAGTAGACCAAAAAGCAGAGTGCCTTGGGGAATAGAACTTCCATTTGATAAAGATTATGTAACTTATGTTTGGTTTGATGCTCTTATTAACTATATTTCTGGACTTGGCTTTTTAGAAAGAGAAAACAATGACTTTAATAATTTTTGGAAAGAGTCGCATCATCTTATTGGAAAAGATATTTTAACAACTCATGCTGTTTATTGGTCAACAATGCTTATGGCATTAGATATACCACTTCCAAAACAAATTTTTGCTCATGGTTGGTGGTTAAATTCTGAAAGTAAGAAAATGAGTAAGTCAGAAGGAGACGTGATATCTCCAAGTAGTGTATGTGAAACTTTTGGTGCAGAGGCATTTAGGTATTATATGTGCCGTGGTGGAAAATTTGGGTTAGATGTCCCTTTTTCAATTGATACTATGAAAGAAAGATTAAATGATGAGCTTGCAAATAATTATGGAAATTTAGTAAGTAGGTCATTTAAAATAGTAGAAAAAGATTTTGAAGGAATAGTACCAAGTGTGGAAATTAAACTAGAAACGTCAAAAGAGTTAATAAAAGAAGAAGAAAAACTTTCTCTATTTGTAAAAGAAAATATTGAAAGTTTTAATATTGATACTGCAGTTTTTGAAATTTCAAATTTCTTAAAAAAAGTTAATAAATACTTTGGTGATCTTGAGCCTTGGAAATGCAAAAAACAAGGAGAAACTCAAAAAGAAGCAGAGTGTCTTTATGTAACTTTAGATGCCTTGCGTGTTGCCTCAATTTTATTTTCACCAATTTTAATAGATACTTCTAAAAAAGTTTTAAATGCACTAAACGTACCAAGTGATGAAAGAACATATAATCACACTTTAACTTTTGGTAAGCTAAAAGCTGGAAGTAAAATTGAAATGCTTAGTCCTATATTTATGAAGTATTAAAGGGGGAATATTTTTTCTAATACCCAAAATAGTAGAATTCTACAATTATTGCTATCGCTACTTCTAAAAATATTTTTTTATAAATCTTGTTGCTATTTATTAAATCTAATGA